>NZ_CAJHBN010000016.1:0-86118 GCF_904846655.1 Psychrobacter sp. NC44
CAAGGGTGGATGGAGAATAATCTGCCTAAGCTATTTCAGGATATGGGCTGTATTTATTTTATTGTGAACTGACTATACTTCATGAGCGACAAAAAAAATAGCCCTAATGCGCAGTTAGAGGCAAATTTAGCCAAAATTGCTAATACTAAGCCACGTAAGCGTATGCGTAAAGATAATATCTACGAGCGTTTTATCACGCGTGTCGAAAATGTCGATAGTAATGAGGATAACGCTACTTTCAAAGAAAATGCATTAAAACCACTAGAGAATACCAATCATCTTTCATCGTATGAGCCATTAAGCGCCACAGAGCTAGAATTATTTGCTACTTTAGAGCAAGAAAGCGTGAGCGCAGGTATTAATGTAGATTTTTCTGATGACGATAAAGACGAGGGTTTTTCGACAAATCATGCACCGATAGCTAATACTGACAACTCTTTAGACTCTGATGCAAATAACGATAAATCTTCTTTATATATCGCTGACAGCGCAAATGCTGATGATTTAAAACGTCAAGATTCAGAAAAATTAGCAGCGGAAAAAGTTAGAAACGAACAACTATCTAATAATAACGACGCTGTAAATGACAGTGCCATTGCTAAACAATTAGCAAAATCAAAGGAAAAGCAAGTAAGTAGCAAAAAACCGCTTATTATTGGCATGATATTTGGCTCATTATTGATTGCTATTATTGTAGCAACACTAATTTTCACCGGTGTTCTATCGACCTCAACGAAAACGATTGCACCTGATAGTGCAGAGACGAAAACAACAACGACAGATGCAGCACCAGCTGTTAGCACTGGCAAAGCAGTAGTAACCGATGACAACCAACCTTCTGCTGATACAGGCGCGATAGACAAATCGACAGTGATATCGCAACCAGAGGAATCCCCCACTGAGAATCCAGACACCAATCCTAATGGAGTAGAGACTACTGAAGCCCCATCGACCATGCCAGCAGCTGAGGCAGCCATCACTTATGATGACTTTAGAGAAGAATCCCAAAGTACCTTGTATCGTGAGACCAATGATTAGGGTCTGCTGCACATTCATAATTTCAACTAGTCATTCAATCTAAGGTATATTCTCAATTCAAATGGACTGAATTTTGCCAAGCAGCGTTAAATATCTGCTTAATACCTCGAGATAGTCTGTGCTATTTTACTTATTAGACTGCAATTCATCTCATTTTTATCACCATTTTTCAAATTGCTCATCAGCAATTAGCCATACAATAATAGTGCTTTCAAGCCGCTTATCAGTCAATTCTATCGCTCATACCAAAAATCATTGCAACATACCCGAGAGCCCGTATCCTGAGATCAAGGATACGGTGATAGGCCGTTCATAACATGGATTGACTCGGTATTGAATTATGACTCTCTCAGACAATAAAAGTGATATCAATAAAAGTGTTGGCTTATCCAGTAATTCTAATAACGAGCCACTATTAGCAACCGACACAGCAAAGCTAGCAAAAGACAGTTTGCTGAGTCATGTAAAATGGTTTGCTATAGTGGGTGTCTTGTTGTTAATGACTATATTTGTGTCGGCTCGTTTTTTTTCAACAATCCCTCAAACATCCATGGTAAGTGTTCATCTACCTGTTACGGTAGCTACTCATCAAATCAACGAGTCGGCAGCAGATAGTTCACCTCTAGCAGAGGTTAAAAAAAATCACAATCAGGCTAATGTTGAAGCTAAGCACGCTCAAGTCGAGACTGCTATCAGTTATGGTGATTTTAGACAGGAAGCACAGAATATCTTATATCGTGAGCCAGAAGCGTCTGTCTCACATGTGAACCTAAATACAGCTAGCATTGAGCCTGCGATTAGTCATGAAGATTTTAGAGTAGAAGCAAAAAACATCTTATACCGTGAGGAAAAATAATCAAGTTTATATGCTAATACAATAGCATTGAAACGCAGATGACGACTTATTTAAAACCAGCTATTTGACATATGCATATCTCCAGATAGCTTTGTAAGCAGGCAGAGAAGCTCCTACTCATTGGAGGGATTTGGTTAACTTAGCCTCGTTATATCCTGATATTGAAATAATATAAACGCGAGTAATGAGAGTGCTAATATTCACACCTTCATTAGGAGAAAAATCTGCAAGATTGATTGGCTGACCACTCTTTGAAAAGCAAAGTGGGTATTCAATAAATGGTTGATAAGTTTATTATGCATATTGCATTTTCGACATTTAATTTACAAAGGCGGCAGTATTTTTAACGGCTTTACAAATTATTAATACTGAGTGCTCAGATGCATTTCAATCAAATAGCTGTAATAGAAACATTGTTATAGATTTAATTCTATAGTCAATCCTATATAAATCAGATACGGTGTCAGGCTCGCTTAGTCTACTATTTGTAGTACTTTCGCTCGCCTTCCTTGTATCTGAATTATATTGTACCGGCTATATATTCATAAAGGTTCAAAAAACATTACACTCGTTTCAGTAGGCGCATAAGGTTTATGGTTGCTGTTCTTAGGAATAACAACAACTTCACCAGCGTTCACCTCTACGGTTTTGTCTTCTAATATAATAAATAACTGGCCTGACAATACGTGAAATAGCTTATCTTCATATTCGTGATTATGCCATTCATATTCACCTTTCAATTTAGCCAGTTTTACGGTTAATTGATTAAACTGAGCGATATCAGTAGGCTTCCAAAACTGTTCAATATCATCAAGCTCTTTTTTTATATTCGCTATCAGCAGACTCATGCTTACTCCTTTTTGGTATGTGAATACCATTGAATTATATTTAATTGATAATCATTAACATTAAGATGATTGTTTATTACTAATAATGCTATTATTGCTTCAAGACTGGAGAACTGGCTATTTATACGTGTAAAGCTATTTTTAGCTGGATATAACATAAACACACATACCAAAACATCTTGATTGTATTTATATGGCAAACTTACATGCATTTTACGACCACTATCAGACCGAATACTGGTCTTTCGATCATCCTGATTCTGACTATTTGATTAAACGTCCAACTTATGATGGCAGCTCTGGTTATGGTGACTTACTGAGCTTGCATAATGGTATCGTGCTCGGTCGAAACAGCATTGCTAGCAGCCAATCTTTGGTGGAACCCGCCGCACCATTTTCTTGTGATGTAGGGATGCACTTAATTGTAGATGCGAACTATACCTTACATGCTAGTAATTTACGGACTGATACAAGTATTCATTCGCAGCAAATTTGGCGACGATCAGGAGATTTTGGTGATATAAACTCTATAGTTGACACTGAATATTTGCAGAATTCCCCTATAAATAGCCATATCGTAACAATCGATTTTAATCAAACATTGTTGTCGCGCTGGGCAGAAAGCTTCGCTGTTCCAACATGGCTATTACCTTCTAATAATCAAGATCCTGAAATGGTTCAAGTCAGCTTATCCAACCAGCCACGTCTACTTGCTCGTGCAGCTTATATCCTCTCTTTACCTTGCTGTACTTTGAGTGATCGATTAGCTTTAGAGAGTCAAGCATTGCTGCTTTGCCAAGATATTTTAGGCATTCAAGATATATCAGGCCGATTAGCAAACCAAAAAAGCCAAATTGATCAGGCCGTTGATATTATTCGCCAAGAGTACAGTAATAAATTAACAATTTCCTTGTTGGCTCAACGAGTGGGTATAAACGAATGCTATCTCAAGCAACAGTTCAAACAACAAACGGGTAAAACAATCGGCAGCTTTATCCGTGAACTGCGTATGCAGGAAGCAATGCGTTTGTTGCTAGATGAATATAAAAGCGTCCAAGAGACTGCATGGTATGTTGGCTATCGTGATCCTAGCAATTTCAGTAAAGCTTTTGCCAAATTTTATGGCGTTACACCCACACAACTTATCTAGCCAACCAATAGATGTCAAGCTGCCATAATCTTCTAAAATCAGCTAAATAAGCATTGCTGATATACGACTTATTTATACCAAACCTATGTTGCGCCTGAGTTAATTCAATCTTTAAACCTTGGTAAATGCTGAGGTGTCGTTCCGAATAAGTTCCCTTATTCACGGTATAACTTCCCAATTTCACCTTATATTCAACTTACCTATTCAAACAAGCATAGTATGATTGATTCTCATTTATGCTTTAATGAAAAATCCTAGCAATGAGTTTTATAGACTGTTGGTGGTATGTTTCAGCGTAGTAAAAAGTCATTCGTAATAAGTAAGAAGAACTTCAATAATGCGCTCACTATCTTTGTTACTCATTTTACTCTGTGCCGTTTCTCTTATGCTGGGCTCAAAACAGACCTCACTTATCGCCCTCTTTAATTTCTCCAACGATGCATGGTTGACCCTAACGGCGAGCCGTATACCACGGCTGATTGCGCTGGTACTGACAGGAGTGGGTTTGTCTGTTAGCGGCGTGATTTTACAGCACATCGTCCGTAACAAGTTTGTTGAGCCCGCAACTTCAGGGGGTTTGGATGCTGCCAAACTTGGCATTTTGGTCTCGCTCACCATGCTTCCTAATGCCAGTACGAGTAGTAAAATGATCTTTGCGCTGGTTTTTTGCTTTGCCTCAAGCTTACTTTTTATTCTCATTATTAGCCGTATTAAGTTTAAGAGCGCTGTTCTTATTCCTGTCCTTGGGTTGATGTATGGCAGTGTGCTGAGCTCAATTGCGGAGTTTTATGCGTATCGCCATAATATTTTACAAAGTATGCAAGGGTGGTTATTGGGAGATTTTTCAAGGGTTGTACAAGGTCATTACGAGCTGATTTATATTATTTTGCCCATCATTGTATTAGCCTATATTTATGCCCATCGCTTTACGGTACTGGGTATGGGCGAGGACATGGCCGCCAGTCTAGGACTCGGCTATGCGGCGACAGCTGCCTTAGGGCTTATGCTAGTCTCAGTAACGGTGGCCGCTTCAGTCATCACCATCGGCGCCATACCTTTTGTGGGGCTGGTTATTCCAAATCTAGTCGCTCTAAAGTACGGGGAAAACCTGTCGCGGACACTGCCAGTAGTCGCCTTAGGCGGTGCTTGTTTGCTGCTGATTTGTGATATTTTTGGGCGGCTCGTCATTTATCCTTTTGAGGTTCCTATTGGCCTTACCGCAGGCGGGGTAGGCGGTGTGATATTCCTTGTGTTAATCATGAGGGGAGTAAGATGAGTACTGCGGCAAAGATTTGGACGACCTTGATAATGATTATATTGCTGGCGCTTATTTTCTTATTTATAGGCTCTGATTTAGATTTTAATTACTTAATTCCTAAGCGTTTGATGCGTCTAGCGACTATTGTTCTCGGTAGTATATGCTTAGCTTTTTCATCTATAATCTTTCAAACTATTGTTGGCAATCGTATTTTGGCACCTTCTATCATGGGCTATGAGGCTGTTTATTTACTGTGGCAAGTGCTGCTGCTGTTTGTGATGGGTACAAATGGACTGATGCTGCTGGGTGTCAGTGGTAATTTTATCGTATCAATCGTATTGATGCTGGCATATTCTTGGGCACTTCATCACTGGCTTTTCCCTCGATGTAAAAATGATGTCTATACCTTGTTGTTGTTTGGCTTGGTACTGACGATGGTCATCGGTACGATTACGCAGTTTATTCAGCTGCGTATTAGCCCCGGAGAGTTTTCGGTTTTTCAGGGGTTGAGCTATACCTCGTTTAATCGATCTCAGCCAGAGACTCTGTTTTATGGAGCGCTTGCGGTAGCCACCGTACTATGGGTTAGTCGTAAAACATTGCCTGTCTTAGATGTGATGGCGCTTGGCCGTGAGCAGTCGCTGTCTCTTGGTGTAAACCATCCTAAATACGTTAAGTTATATCTTGCTTTAATTGCCATTTTGGTGGCTGTGTCAACGAGCTTGATCGGTCCTACGGTATTTATGGGCGTGTTCATTGCCAACATCGCTTATGCGCTTGCAGGGAGTAACTGGCATAGAGTCACCTTACCCATCGCTTGTGCCATTACTATCGCCATATTTTTAATCGCTCAAATCTTTGTTGAGCATGTCTTTAATTATAAAACCAGTGTCAGTATTCTCGTCAACCTTGTGGGTGGCATCTATTTTCTCGCGCTGACTGTCCGTACTAGAGGGTTCACATGATTACCATCAACCATGTCCATAAAAACTATGGCAAAAAATCTGTGCTATCAGATATTAGCCTAGAATTTCAGGCTGGCAGTGTTACCTCTTTAATTGGTCCTAATGGTGCTGGAAAATCCACCTTGTTGATGATGATGGCAAGGCTATTGGAGCCAAGTAGTGGTCAGATATCATTCAATGATCGTGACATCCGTGAGATTGGTACTTCTGAATACGCGCATCACGTTGCGACATTACGGCAGTCTCCAGGGTTTAATCTACGATTAACCGTGGAAGAGCTGATCTCCTTTGGGCGCTTTCCGTATAGCCGTGGTGCGTTAACCACAGAAGATCGACGCATCATTGATGAGGCCATTGATTTTTTGGCATTAGAGCCTCTACGTCATTCTTATTTGGATGAATTAAGTGGTGGACAGCGGCAAATGGCTTTTTTGGCGATGACCATCGCGCAACAAACAGACGTGTTGTTATTGGATGAGCCACTAAACAATCTTGACATGAAGCATGCAGTACAAATCATGCAAGCCTTACGCCGTCTATGTGATGAGCAGGGGCGCACGGTTATTTTGGTGATTCATGATATCAATTTTGCAGCCAACTATTCTGACCATATTGTGGCGTTGAAGAATGGCACGCTTAGCTTTAGTGGTCTGTCTGAACAGGTCGTGACAGAAGCCAACTTAAGTGAGTTATACGATCTTGATTTTGAGATCATTCGTAGTGAACGTGGTTGCCTGTGCAACTACTTCAATTTATCAGGGGATGCAGTATGAATTTGAGTAAGAGAGATTGGGTTTGGGTACTGGTCATGTCGGCAGCGGTATCATTACAAGGATGCGAAAAAACTTCTACTGAGCTGACAAATGAGCCAGCACACGCGTCACAAAAACTTGAGACGCCCATCACGATCAAGCATGAGCTTGGTACTACTGTCATCAATAATCGACCGCAACGCGTCGCGGTACTGGATATGAATGAAGCTGATTTTTTGGATCAGCTCGATGTTCCGATTGCAGGAATGGTCAAAGACTATATTCCGCACTTTCTTTCGCAGTACAAAGCGGATGACGCAGTAGAGGACTTGGGCGCTATTGTTCAGCCAAATATGGAACGTATCCATGCGCTACATCCTGATCTGATTTTGATGACCCCGCTTCACGCCGCTAACTATCAAGAGCTGTCAGGGATTGCACCGACTCTACATTTCGATGTGAATTTTAATAACAGTCAGCAGCATATAGCCAGTGTTAAAAGCCACTTATTAACTTTAGGTCGTATTTTTGATAAGGAGGCATTGGCAGAACAAAAAGCCACGCAGTTAGATACAAGAGTCAAAGAGGTTCAGGACTTCACAAAAACCCGCCCAGAAAAAGCACTGGTTGTCTTACATAATAATGGGGCTTTTAGCAATTTTGGGCTGCAATCACGCTATGGATTTATCTTTAATGACTTGGGTGTGAAGCCTGCGAGTACGATTGTAGAGACCAGCCTACATGGACAACCGATTTCTAGTGAGTTTATACAGCAGGCAGATCCAGACATTCTTTATATCGTAGACCGTACCGCTGTCATGGAGCATCGCGCTATTATCAATCCTGAGGAGGTGAGCAACCCTTTACTTCGTCAAACAGCAGCATGGAAAAACGGTCGTGTTGTTTTTGTTGATGCAGATGCGTGGTATATAGCAGCCGCCAGCCCAACCTCATTAAACATCATAATGGACGATGTCCTCAAAGGTTATCAACCAACGTTCTAAAGCTATCCTAAGACGAATGATGTTTTTAACGTAGGACTAGGACACGGCCTAGTGAATGATTAAGTGAGAAAGAGAGGGTTCTTCTTATCCTAAATTGTTAATGATTATCATTTGTATTTTTATTCGCATTATTATTTTCCATCAAAACAAGAGGACGTTTCCATGCACCAACTTCAACACCTAGGTCATAAAAATAGGGTCAAACAGCGGGCGACACTGACCAAACCTTCTTTTGCGCTTAATCCTTCTTTCGCGCTCAATTATATCGTATCAGCAAGACTTGCCATGTCTTTGAGCCTAGTCGCTGGGACGGTATTCATCTGTATGCCATCAGCGTATGCACAGACAAATAGTAATGTGACACATAGTGAGCAAACTACTGAGTCTGGCAAAGGAGCGAAACCCCCACCGTTAGACGAGGATAATAACGTTCCTACAGTGACCTTGCCTGCGATAACGGTAGTGGCAGAACGCAACGACAATCCTAGCTACGCAGGCGGGCAGGTGACCTATACCAATCATGCTGGGTTTTTGGGAAATAAGGATTTTTTAGAGACGCCGTTTAGTGCCATCAGCTATACCGATAAATTTATTGAAGATCAGCAAGCCATCGATATTACGGCTGTCATCGCTGCTACTGATCCTGCCGTCTTTAGCAGTGGGGTTGGTGGCCAGAATCTTGAAAGTTATTCTATCCGTGGATTCTCTTCAGACATTGGTGATGTTACGGTAGACGGGCTATTCGGTATGGCACCTTATTATCGTAGCTCACCTGAGATGTTTGAGCGTATCGAAGTACTCAAAGGGCCCTCAGCTTTATTGAATGGTATGCCGCCCAAAGGCTCAGTAGGCGGTGCAGTCAACCTAGTGCCTAAACGAGCAGGCGATGAGCCGTTGACGCGAGTGACGGCAAGATATTTATCAGACTCACAACTTGGTGGGCATGTGGATGTAGGACGGCGTTTTGGTGAAGACAAGCAGTTTGGTGTTCGGATTAATGGTGCTTATAGAGAGGGTGATAGTGCAGTAAATGATCAAGAAAAACAAGCGCAACTGGCTTCTGTTGCACTGGACTGGAAAGGAGAGCGTGCTCGATTATCGACAGATCTTTATCATAGTAAAGATCGTGTCGATGGACCGACTCGCGGTCTCACCCTAGCACCAGGATTGTCGATTCCTAAGCCGCCCAAACCAGAGACGCTACTGAACCCAAGCTGGGCATTTAATGATAGTGAAGATAAGGGGCTAATGATACGTGGTGAATATGATGTGACTGACGATTTAATGATTTATGGTGCGGGCGGAAATAGTAAAACAAAATTTAAGTCGCAGAGTGCCTCTGTCGCGCAGATTATCAATGCCGCAGGAGATTATCGGACTAACCTTGGAGAAGTTGATGATGAAGTCGAAAGACAGTCTGCTGAGATAGGGTTAAAAAGTAAATTCCAAACAGGACGAGTTAATCATCAATTGGCATTTAACATCGTTGACTATCAGGAAGATTATGATTTAAGTGCTAGAAGGGGTTTATTAGCTGAAGACTGGGTCACGAACATATATAAACCAGTATGGGAGTCGCGTAATATTCCCTTCAATTCTCCTGCGCTACTGAACACAAAAACGAATTTGACCAGCTATGGTCTTGCAGACACACTGTCTTTTGCTGAGGATAAATATCAGCTGACTTTAGGACTGCGACATCAACAGGCAGAAAGTAAACAAGCAGGTATGCTGGCATCAGCAAAGGATTACAACGAAAGTGCGACTACGCCATCAATAGCGCTACTAAGTAAAGTAAACGATCAAGTTTCTTTATATGCTAACTATATAGAAGGTTTGAGCCAAGGTTCTACTGCACCGATAGATGCAGAAAATGCTGGTGAAATGTTTGCCCCTTATAAGACGCAACAAAAAGAAGTTGGCGTAAAGCTTGATCTTGGTGAGTTCTCACATACCCTAAGTGCTTATGAAATAGAGAAACCGAATAGTTATTTGGACCCTGTTAGTAATATCTTTTCTTATGCTGGCGAACAGCGTAACCGAGGTGTTGAATGGGGGTTTTTTGGCTCACCCATTGAAGATATACGCCTAATGGGTGGGGTTTCATATATTGATGCGAAGCTAACCAAGACGCTTGGTGGCGTTAATGAGGGCAATAGAGCTACAAGTGTCCCAAAATGGCAGTCTAAGCTTGGCGTTGAATGGGACCTACCTTTTATTCAAGACTTGACATTGACAGCTAATGCAAACTCGATATCTAAGCAATATCTCGACGCAGGCAACTCACTGTCATTACCAGGTCGCACTGTATATGATTTAGGTGCACGTTATGCCACTTCTTTTGATAAAAAGCCGCTGACATTGAAAACAAGTGTTGCTAACGTAACGAATAAAGCTTATTGGGCAAAGCCGCATTATACCAGTCTAGGTTTGGGTGAGCCACGTACATTTATGCTGTCAGCCACAATGGATTTTTAATTTGAGTTAAGGCGTGTTTGTAATATCATTATAGATTAGTGAATTAGAGTGCTAAAGATTTGCCGCACCCAAATAGGAAATTTATTAGCATATAATTCACTTTTCTGTGAG
The DNA here is from genome assembly GCF_904846655.1 of Psychrobacter sp. NC44. Lineage (NCBI taxonomy): Bacteria > Pseudomonadati > Pseudomonadota > Gammaproteobacteria > Moraxellales > Moraxellaceae > Psychrobacter > Psychrobacter sp. NC44. The sequence continues at coordinate 10,461 of NZ_CAJHBN010000016.1, forward strand.
TTCAAGGCTCAAAAAGTAGATGAGATGTAGACTTAGCGATATCAATAATTACTCGTTATTCTACTGGCAAGTTGTTACCTAAAGCATAAATAGAATGGTGCCTATTGGAGTGCTTTTTATGGCACTTAAATTGCTAGCCACGTTAACTTTAGCATTGCTTGTGTTGGTAAATGAAGGAGTGAGCCACAGCTCCATAATCATGCTTAGCAGAACGAAAGTGACACCTACTGTACGCCCAGTATTTATCTCTCTTGCCGGCAAATTCATAAGACCGTATTGGACTAATATTAATGAAATGAGCAGTAGCATACTACCACGGCGAGCCACTTCTGGTAATTGTTGTTCTAAATCCATAGTACATCGACGTCACCAGCAGCTTCCACCGCTCGTCCCAAGATCACAATCACCTTAGCTTGAGCATCCAGCTCATGACTACTACGCTAATCGTTGTCGAAATTAAGCAAACTAACAAAGCCACTGAAATAAAAATAGCAATGAGTTTGCCTTTTGAGAGGACGGCAATATAGTCAGTTCAATTTAATTTGGCATCTTCTATCGTACCAAGGACATCATACGATCTAAGAAGCCTTGTTCAGGCGCTTGGGTGATATGAATAATATATCAGTGTTGAGCCATATAGAAAGCTATTAATTGAGTTATGGATACCGCTTAGATATCAAATCTTGAGTGACGCTGGAGTAGTATTTTTTCGGAAGCAATAGGGTTTTTAATATTGTAAATAATTATAGAAACAAAAATGATTATCATTTACAATATTGTTCACAAAGTTAGTACACACAGCATTATTAGCTAAATATAACTTTTACCACTCTTTGATCCTCCAATTAAGTGAAGTGAATATGAAACGCCACCATCAAGTTGCTCTATCCTTTCTTACCTTTTGTATCAGCCAGCAACTATATGCACAAAACAATGTCAGTGCTATGGACATCGCTTCAAATACGACGCTTTCAGAAGACTTAGCTGTCAACGCCGCCTCAAGTGAGTTACCAAACGTGACTTTAGATACCATTACGGTCACTGCTAAAGCAAGGACAGGAACGGCTTTGGCACAAAAAATTAGTGAGATGCCCGCCGTCACACAGGTAATTACCGAAAATGAGCTACAAATGCAGGCGACAGGCAATCGTACTACTGGAGATATATTGGCTCAGCTGATTCCAAGTTTAGGGGCAAGTAGTGGCTCAACCAGTAACTATGGCACGACCATGCATGGCCGTCCCGTGCAGTTTTTGCTGAATGGTGTGCCACTGAGTGGCTCACGCAGCCTTTCACGCGAGCTAAACAGTATCGACCCTGCGCAGCTTGAGCGGGTAGAGGTGCTCTCTGGTGCGACCAGTATTTATGGGGCTGGCGCGGCTGGTGGTCTGATTAATCTCGTCACAAAATCTATGGTGGGTTACGGCTCTATCAGGCAAACCAGAGTCGGCGTCAGTAGCAGTCGTAATTTTGACTCAGATTCATTGGGTTATCATGTGGGGCAAACATTGGGTTATGGCGGTGAGCGAGTCTATGGTCGCCTAGATGTGGATTATGATCGTAAGGGCGGCAAATTCGATAGCCACGATAATCGCATCAGTCCAGACGTCAATCAAACTGACCAACAAGATACCGAGTCGCTAAGTGTTAACGGTAGCTTGGGTATAGAGCTCACTGACAGCCAACGTCTTGATTTGGCAGTGACTTACTATAATGATGAGCAGGATACTGACTATGGTCCAGACTATGGTAAAAATTTACAAGTATTATTAAAACCGAAAAAACTACCACCATCTTTAAAAGCGATTGACGGTGCCGACGTAGAAAACGAGCCTTATACCACCAAAACATCGGTGAACCTAGATTATAATAATGATGATATTGCAGGCTCAAATCTGAGCGTGACTGGTTATTATCGAGACGAAAAAGGTCGTTTTTATCCTTCTGGTAAAGATTTCCCTGCACAAGCGGGCGAAGTCTGGGTGGCTAATGGCCTTACCGATGAGAGTACGCTAAAAGAATTACTGGGCGGGGCAGTCGTCGTCACTCAATCAGAAGCTAACATTGAGGTGATGGGTTTACGTGCCGCCATGCAAACAGATAGTGAAATTGGTGGTAAAAAAACGCTATTTAGCTATGGTGCTGACTTTGAACGCGAAAAAAGTGAGCAAACCTATGAAGGCCAAGACTTAAACATGTTTATTGCTAGTAATGGTTTGAGCGCTCAAACTAATGGTCTTACTTATAATGGCGGACCAGATACCACCATTGATAAATGGGGCGCTTTTGTCAATGCGGATATAGATATCACTGATAAATGGCATACCAGTGCGGGCGTGCGCTATCAAAAACTCAAAGCAGAAACGGCTACTTTCACGCCCATTTATGAGCAATTGCTCGAAGAGTATTTTAATGATCCTCTCATCAACGGTGTCAGTAATGCTTATGGCATTGACTATCAGGCCGGTCAAGTGGAAAAGGGCAATACAGACCACGATAAAACCCTATTTAATATCGGTACCAGCTATCAATTAACCCCAAATGACCAAGTATTTGCCAATTTTTCACAAGGCTTTACGACTGCTGATATTCAGCGTGCGCTACGTGATGTACGGGCAGGCTTTGTCGTCAACTCAGACAATGTACAACCTATCGCAATCGACAATTACGAGTTGGGCTGGCAAGGTAAGCATGGCAATACTGCTGCACGATTGAGCGGTTTTTATAATGAATCAGACAAAACGGTACGTTTTACCAATGACTATACGGTAGAAGTGGTCGATGCTGATGAGCACGTCTACGGAATAGAAGGTTCGCTCAGCCATGATATTGATGATCAATGGCAATTGGGTGGCAGTGTCGCCTATACTCGTGGCCAATATGATAAAGATGGTGATTGGTTGGAGCTTGATGCCGTACGCTTGACACCCCTTAAAGGCACTGCATTTGCGCAATACAACTTTGATAAAGGCAGCAATGTACGTCTACAAGCATTAGCAATTGGTGGTGATGATAAAGCCTTTAAGGATCAACAAAAAGATCCTGATTCTAGCGCATTACCAGTCACAGGTTATATGACGCTTGATGTATTAGGACAAGTCAAAATGCCGGTAGGCCGAGTAGACTATGGGATTTATAACTTACTCAATAAGGATTATCTAACGGTCTATCATCAAACAACCTATGGTGACTTGAATCGTCTGCCTGCATCGGGCACAACTTACGGGTTGAGCTACACTGTGGATTATTAAAAATAATATCAGAAAACCTTTTACGCTAATTATTGAATAGCGTGAAAGGTTTTTACATTTTTCAAAACCTTTGCAATTTCTTATAATAGTAAGCCTGTAGCATTATGGTATAGACTGTATTTAAACAGGCATTCATCAACATTCTCCTAGCCGTTATTCGGTATCAACTTTTAGTACGCTATCTATGAGTAAGGGAGTAGCAAAATACTGCTTTACTTTTTACTTCCTTATTTAGTCTGTCTCAATTCGTCATGAACTTTTTATATACTTCGTGAAGTCGTCGTATTTCTCGCTTTTGTTCTATTAATGTCTGAAACTGTGCTGATATGATATAGTCAGCGGACCACTAAACTGTTAGGTATGATGCTCCCTTCATTGTACTACTTGCATGATCTGCGGTTACCTGTTTTTAATATGACTTTTAAAAAAGATTTGATATATGGCTGCGAAAACCTTAAAAAACTATTTGGAAAAAATAGACGCTGGTGAAGCTGTTAATCTTAGAGCTTTTCAGAAATTAATAGCGTCTATTTCATCCTTTGATGGATTTGCTGAGTCTGACCTACAATCGATTAAAAAGGGTGCACATACTTACATCCTAAGTTATATCGACCCTGAAAAGTTGGCTTTTTTACATCATTATGCTGACAGTCAAGGTGAAGATAGAGTCTCAGGAGCAATGCAAAATAATAGCCATGCATTTAAAGTGAATGGCTAACTACTCCTTATCCAAAAATACCAAAACAATCCTGACGTTCTGATATTCAAAGACGACGGTAGGATTCCTAAATATAAAACCAATAAGTCTGCGTTAATATTAGAAAACAGAGAGCTGTTTATTCATAGCGATAAAACATTTAAGTTTTTGAGCGAGCACTACCAAATTACTGAGGATATGCGTAAAGACATTGACGTCATCTTTGGTGCAGGGACAGAGATTACTAATAGCTTACACCTTCCATTTTTAAGTCTTTATAACACCTTGTATTTATGTCTAGATCTTGACTTGGGCGGCATTAAAACGGCAACCTCACTGATTAATAACTTGCCATCAAGCATGGAGATTCACTTTGTCATTCCAAATGATGTCGAGTCTCGCCTTAAGCAAGTTATTGATAAATGTTCGCCCGAATATATGCAAAAGGTATACAACCTTGATGAGAATATGCCTCAAGCACTGCTCCCCTGCATACGCATTATTAAAAAACATAATACTATCTTAGAACAAGAGGCATATTTGTATGGCTACTGATTTTAATACTCATCACCTGTCTTTTAATGAGCTTACGGCTCACAATATAAATGCCCCTACTATGGTTCATAAAGATAGTCCATTGATCGACAATGACTTAGAACAGGGTATTGATGACTATTTGAATGATGACTTTAGACTCAACTATTCTCTTAATAAGATTGTTTTAGTTAACTCCGCAAGTCATGCTTACTCAGAGATACCCATCGACGAGCCTTTAGTACTACTTGGTAAAAATAACCGCGGCAAAACCTCTAGTCTCGCCGCGACTAAGCTTATTTTATACCCTGAGGTCAATTTTAATAACTGTGAAAGCAAATTTAACTTTACGAACAAAGCAAATTTAACTTTACGAACAAAGCAAATGATCCCTACAGCAAGGAAGAGTCTTACAAACATTATTTTCCAATCAGTGAATCTTTTATCGCCGTAGAAGTAAAGAACCACGCTGGTTTATTTACGATGCTGCTATACCGTGTTGGAGATTATAAATACCATCGTTTGTTCTTCCCTGTGCCTTATGAAGAGATAAAGCCGTTCATATGGAATGAGCAGACCAATTACTTTGCTGATGAGTTAGGTATTAAAAGCCTGATAGAGATACAGAAAAAACTGGGTGGATTACACCTCACCACCAAGCAAGAATTACAAAATGTGATGTATGGTAATAGAGGATCTAAGACCAGCCATTTTTGTGTGGTGCCGATTAAAGACCAAAAAGAGGCGTCTATTCGCTCTTTTGTCAAAGTTTATGAATTAGCGTTTGATGCTGGTAAGGATGAGAAAAAGAAATTGCCCAATGCTATTGCGACTATTATCGAGATGCAGCGGGGACGAGACAAAGAGAAGCTGAACGAAAATGTACATGACCTTAAGATAGAGCGCGCGCAGCTATTTGAAGAAAGTTTAAAGATTAAAAGCTTAACGGAGAATAAAGACGACTATGAATTTATTCAAAAGCAGTTTGATGCTCTACATCTGGATGCAAAACATGCGGTCTTAGAGTACACGGCATTTTTACGAGAATTTAAATTAAAGCAGCAGCAGTATGCTCAAGATAAAATCGCTATTGGTGCTAGAAAGGAAGACATTGAGAGAGAACGCAATCATGCCATAGAAGAAGTAAAGCAAGTTGCAAATGAGATTACTAGATTGGGTACACTGCACAAAGCATTAAAAGAGGAAGTAGCACAGCTGCAGCAACAGAAAATCAAAGCTGAGAAAATATTAGGTCAATTTTCTCACAAAAGCCCACAAGATATTATTGCTGAAATGACTATCCAACGTCATAGGTATGACGAAACTTTTAAAGCCATGCAAGCTAAAGAAAATACAGTTATTTTAATTCAGCAAAAGAATAAGCAGAAACAGGACTTAGAGGAAAAAATAAAATCCGCTCAAAACGGACTTGATAATCATGACTTGTTACTTGCCAATCAGTTACCCTCCCATAGCGCTCATATATTAGGCAGTATTAATGAGGATTTTTTAAATATTACCGCTAATAGCCCATTGACGGAGGAAGCTCTACGTCAAATTAGTGATTTTACGGCGCTGTTTACGGTTGATGATGCTAATCATTTGTCCTTTTTATCGTGCACTTTACCTAATACATTTTATCACCCTTATGATGCTGATAAACAGCGCTCCCAGTTTGAAAAAACTATTACACAAGATAAGAAAGAAGCGTTTACATTGAGCCAAGAGATTGGAGAGTTAAACAGCGCACTGTCTCAGTTTGATACAGACATAGGTAAAAAGATTGCTGAGGGGAAAAAACAAACCCTTAAGGAGCAGATAGTAGAGCTTGATACCAATATTACGCTACTTGAAGGATTATCCTTGATCAAAAGTCAGATAGAGGATAAAACACAGCAAATAAGCCAAAAAGACAAGGCGCTGGCAGAGGATCAAGACCTGCTAGCCATTAACGAGCAATCTAAAGCATCAACAGACAGTAAGTACAATCAAATCGTAGAGCAGTTCGATGACATTATTAGCTTTGGTAAAGAGGCTGAAAGCATTACAAGTCTGCTGGCAGGTGTGAGAAAATCGCAGGGATTGCCTTATCTAGCGGAAGACGATCCTGAGATAGCATCATATTTAGAAAATAATGATATTGAGATTAATTTAAATGCGGCATCTACAATCGCCAATAGCATAGGCGGGCTAAGTGAGCGTATTAACAGGCTTGTCAGCAAAGTGTCAGATTTTACAGAAGTGGTTTTGGTAGAGGGTATTAATCCGCACCAGCGTATTGAAGGTATCAATAGTCTGGGAGAGGTGATTCAGCAATACAAAAACTCCTTTGATACGCTTGAATTTCAAAAAAGCAATTATCATGACAAAATAAAAACCCATAATAGTGTGATTGATAACTTATTAAAAGAAATTACAGATTCGGCTGGATTACTACGTACGACGATTAGCTCCCTCAATAAAAAATTGAATGAGCATAAGATATCTAACTTACATCAAGTCTCTCTTAAGCTTAACTTAGCACCTGATTTTGCGAATTTGGAGCGTACCTATGCTAAGCACAATGCCAATCAAACTAGTCTTTTAGATGAGCGCTTTTATGAATCACTTATCAACTATGTTGAAAAGACTAGCCATTCAAACAGTCAACGTTTAAAAATGCGTAATTTGATTGATAGTATTGATTACGAGTATACGCAGGCGACGGGTGAAATCGAACAAAAGTCACAATCAGGCGGTACGACCAGTACCATTACCGCCTTAATTGCCACATTGCTGTTTAGTGAAGCTTTCCAAAAAGGCAGTAGCTTACGCATGCCTATTATTGTGGATGAAGTGGGCACCATTGACAAAGATAATATCAAGACCATTGTTGAACAGGTAAGCAATGCTGGATTCACTATTATATGCGCCAATCCGGGCTTGCATGCAGACACCCTACGCTATATCCCTAATTACATTCGAGTTGATAAAAGCTTGCTCGATGGCAAGCCCAAATCTCGTGATTGTATCTTCCATATTATGCCGAGCCAAATCAACCGTCAGGGGAGGGTTGTGCATGGTCATTAATCGAGAAGCGATATTAGCAGGTATATTAAAGCATAAATCCCATTTTTTTAGATTCGTTGATGTGATTAATGCCAACGAGACAGCGTTACAGTTTCCTATGACAGCGTATCTGAAATTTTACGAACAAGTTATTTATCAAGATGATGACTATGCCTTAAAAGATATCTTAAGTGTCGAGGCATTATTGCAGGCGAATGTATTCGTTAATATTGATGGTTTAACCAATATGGTAACGCTATCAAAAGACATTTATAACATCTTAGTATGGCTGGATATTTCTCGCAAAAAACAATTAGATTCTCAACCTTTTGAATCGCATCGACAAGACGTTGTGCGACTGGCAAATGAGTTGACGACTTTGCCCATTGAGGGTATTAACTTTAAAGAGACTTATGCTTTTTTCTATGAAAAACTTAGCGACATTCAAGTAGATATCTCTGAAAATATGCGAGTCTTAGATTACCGTGTCGATGAAATTGCAGATATGTATAAAAGCCGTGAAATGGGCTCATTAGAGACGGGTTTAGATGAGTTATTTCATAGAGCGCAGCATGTATATCATCGTAACATCACGCCTTGCCTTGAGTTTATTAACCCAAGCCTTGAATTAAAAGGGACTAAAAATCTATCAGAAACCCTAAAAGATCTTGAGCATTATTTTGAAGAAATAGGGGAAGTAGACAAGGCGAGAACACTACAGTTTCGCGTTGGCGCTATCTTCTGTTATTACAAAGACATCAGAGCCATTGCCAGTCGTTTAAACGCTTATTTGGTGAATTTAGCACAAGAAAGAGAGTTCTTTTTGAGTATGGAGCGCGCTTTTGGGGTGTTGGTTGAATCGCTAGTGCCTTTAAGGCATGGACGCCATCAGAATAAATACTTAAATGCGGACAGCGAGGTATTCAAGCTTGCCACAACCTTTGATGGTTTAGAAGATCATAAAAAAAAGTACGAGAAACGCTTTAACTATTCACCAAGTAGGGGGGCTGGATCATTTTAATAATTATTATGAGATGATGCTCAGACGTCCGTTGAAGCAAAAGCTAGATAATCCCTTACGTGCGTTACCACCAGAGATTGACATTGAAGAGGAACGCTGCGAACAAATATTGAGTATAACGCTATATGAGATAGCAGTGGATAATATGATTGAGAATGTACAACGCTATGTGTGGCAGAAGCTACAGGAGTTATTGCCTAATGCGGGCATAATAGATTTTTTGTATGCGCTCGAATACTTTTTAAGTGCACTGGATGACGCATGTGTGTCTCAGCGCCGCAACGATCGTGATAGGATTGATGATGGTGTTTATTATCTTGATTATATCATTTGGGATTATGCAGAAGCCCCACTTTAAACATACTAACGTTACTTCAAATAGACAGGTAGCACGCTATTATGGCAAATTACACATTAAGCAAAGAGATATATAGCCATTTAATGAATGGAAAGATGCTCAATAAACATCTCCTTGATAATGCAGGTGATGACACCGTTAATCCATTATTTATTGAGATAATAGACAATAAAGATGAATACGTTAAACAGTATAAAATGAGCGGTTATCATCTGGTTATTGCACCAATAAATGATCCTGAGTATATTTACATCGTTGCTACAGGCACGCTAGATGGCACAAAAACTGAACTAGCAATGAAAGCGATGACTATGTTGCTTGTTATTGGTCAATATATTAATCACCATAAATTTAAACTCAGTAAATTAACCAATGCTAAAAGTGGTGGCTTGACCCAAGACGATTTTTTGAAAATGGCAGACATGCCTCATGTTAAAGAGATATTGGAGAAATCCAAACTCATCACAAAAGGTGAGCGGACGTTACAAGACGTGGTTATGAAACTATTGGTTCATCGAGATATTATGATTGAAGTACCTAGCAAAAAAGCTTATATATTAACCAACGCAGGCCATTCTTTTTATCAGGAGATTCAGCGTAAGTTTGACACTGAGTCTGAGCTAGCAAATGAAGAAGATAATACGACAATAGATACGCAAGCAAGTTAATATTCAGAACAGCAATGTGTTATGACTTGATTGCCTAACTTGCCAATGTAGCTAATATGATAATTATATTTGGCTCATCAATCATTTTTACTGCTCATAAAAAACTAATCACCATCTTTTTAATTTTAAGACCGCTTTATTAGTTTTTTATATACATCAAAAACAGGCTTATTACTTAGTAGTAGTAAGCCTGTTTTTGATGTAATGAGTCTCGTAAATGTGCAACGAGCAGTTTTAACTTTTGATCCGGTTGTCTGGCCTTAGGATAAACCGCATATAGGCCCAGCTTCTTGCTGGTAAAACATTGTAAAATCTTCGTGAGTGTATTTTTCTGTATCTCCTCATAGATCAACACTTGTGGTAAAAAAGCGATACCTAAATCGCTAAGCGCGGCTTGTTTAATTGCACTCAGATGATTGCTATGAAACCGACCAGGGACAGATATTAATTGCTCTTTGCCGTCTATATATAGCGGCCATGTACTGTTAGCCGTATTATCAAACTTATAAACCAAGCACTCATGATTTTGTAACTGTTCAGGAGTTTGAGGCGCACCATGTTGCTCTAAATAGGCTGGAGTCGCGCATATAATCCACTGGCTATCTATAAGGCGCCTTGCAATGAGTGAAGAATCTTCAAGCACAGCGGTCCTTAGTGCCAAATCAAATCCTTCTTCTATCAAGTCAACCAATCGATTGGTAATTTGTAACTCTACTGATACTTCAGGGTGTTGTTTACAGAATTCGGCAATAGATTCGCTAAATATGAAATTCGCAGAGACCACAGGCATGGTTATACGTATATGACCTTTCATATCTTCGCCGTAACCCGTGACAGCATTTTCAGCTTCTTGAAAGGCGGATTTAGCAATTTTAGCTTTGTTATAAAGCGCCCTGCCTGCATCGGTTAAGCTCAACTTTCTAGTGGTTCTATAAAGCAGTTGTATATTTAAGTTCTCTTCTAATCTCGCAATGCGCTTGCTCACTACCGAGTTCGTCAATGATAATTTTTCAGCGACTCTAGAGAATGACCCTTCTTCGACAACTTGAACGAATAAAATCATGTCGTCAGCTTTGGTCACACTTGTTCTCCAATTTTAGTAATGTGTTTCTAATTATAGCAAAAAAGGAAAATAACATTGTCCATTGATGCAATATATCAATGAATTAACAAGGCGTAGACTATTTCAGGGTATTTTTAACATTGGGACATAAACTGTCGCAAGTCGTGCTCGGCTTTGTCTACAAGACAGCTTTAGTAAATAAGCAGTCCCTATTTGTGAATATTTAATACAACTTAGTCATCATGAATTCGTCAAAATAAAGGCTTCGATGACTTGGTTCAGGGAAGATCACACAATCAAAAGGATGTAATTTTGAATCAAACAATATATGGGCTTTTGGCATTACTACCAATCGTTCTCTGTGGTATTTTTCTGATAGGTTTGCAATGGTCAGCTAAAAAAACAATGCCAATCATTTTAGTGGTTACCGCAGCGCTTGCCATTTTTATATGGGATATGACGCTTAACCGAGTGTCATCATCTATTATTCAGGGTTTGGTCATTACGGTTTCGGTATTGTGGATAGTCTTTGGGGCTATTTTTTTGTTGAATACATTAAAACATACTGGTGCAATCGCCGTTATCCGTGCTGGGTTTACTAATGTGTCGCCAGATAGGCGTGTGCAAGCCATTATTATTGCATGGTGCTTTGGCTGTTTTCTTGAGGGCGCCTCTGGTTTTGGTACAGCTGCCGCTATTGCAGCGCCTTTGCTGGTGGCTGTAGGATTTCCGGCGCTGGGTGCGGTGTTGATGGGAATGATGATACAAAGTACACCTGTATCATTTGGTGCGGTCGGTACGCCTATTGTGATAGGGGTAAATGATGGGTTAGATAAAGCTGCCATTAGTGCTCAACTGGCACAAGAAGGAGTACAGTGGGGTGAATTTTTACAACTGATTACCAGTCAAGTCGCCATTATTCACGGTGTCATTGGTACGTTTATGCCACTTTTTATGGTGATGATGCTCACTCGCTTCTTTGGTAAAAACAAAAGCTGGCGGGAAGGCTTTGCGATTTGGCCGTTTGCAATTTTTGCAGGCTTGGCATTTACAATCCCTTATATGATAACCGGTGTTTTTTTAGGGCCAGAGTTTCCGTCACTGGTCGGTGGCTTGGTCAGTATTACTGTCGTTGTTAATGCTGCTAAAAGAGGGTTTTTGGTACCAAAAACCACATGGGATTTTGAACCGCAAAAAAACTGGCCGAGTGAATGGCTTGGTAAGTTAGTGGTCAGTAAAGAAGATATTACGCTAACCTTGAGTGATAAGAAGATGTCCACCCTTATGGCGTGGTTCCCTTATTTATTGGTTGCCCTTTTACTGGTGTTTTCAAGAGTATTTACAGGCTTTCAGTCTTTACTTAACAGTGTAGCAGTAGACCTAACCTCGATTTTAGGTGAGACAGATATCAGTGCCAGTTTTAGTCCTTTATACTTACCAGGCGGCTTGTTACTAATTAGTGCTTTGGTTGCCGCCGCTTTTCAAACTAGAAAGCCCGTCAGCGCCCTAAACAGTGCCTTTAAAGAATCAGGCAAGACTGTACTAGGGGCTGGGTTTGTACTTATTTTTACGATTCCAATGGTTAGAATTTTTATCAATTCAGGCATAAACTTATCAGATGTGGCGAGTATGCCAGTCGCCAGTGCAGAGTTGTTTTCAGGTACTTTTGGCAATGTTTTTCCATTGATTAGTGCAACCATTGGTGCTTTAGGTGCATTTATCGCAGGCTCTAATACCGTATCTAATATGATGTTCAGTCAGTTTCAGTATGAAGCCGCCATGAGCTTACATATTTCACCTTCTCTAATCATCGCGGCGCAAGCGGTTGGTGCCGCAGCCGGTAATATGGTTGCCATACATAACGTGGTGGCTGCATCAGCAACGGTGGGTTTACTTGGTATGGAGGGCGCCACATTGAGGCGTACTATTTTACCCACCATATACTATGTGTTGTTCTGTGGCATCATCGTCATGGCCGCCATTTACATTTTTGGTTTTCAAGGGCCCTTGGCATGATGAATGACACACCATTACAAGATAAGGAGCATCATATATCTTCGTCAAATCAAGATTCTCAAGGCATGCTTAGTCCTGATCAGGTGTTAGATAAACTAACCAACTTGCTAGGCGCGAGTAATGTACAGGCTGATCCAGAGAAAAATGAGCACTATAGAATGGGGTGGCGCTCTGGCGGCGGCAGTGCTTTAGCGGTTTTGTTTCCACAAACATTGCTGGACATTTGGCGTAGCCTAGAAGTGTGCGTTGAAGGCGACTGTATTATCATTATGCAAGCGGCAAAAACAGGCCTGACTGAAGGCTCAACACCGAGCGGTAATGACTACGATAGACCCGTTGTGGTGATTAATACGCTTGCCATAAACCAGTTGTATTTGGTGAATGACAACGAGCAAGTGATCAGCTTGCCTGGGGCGACATTGCATCAGTTGCAAAGTCAGCTTAATGCCGTCAATAGAGCGCCTCACTCTGTCATCGGTTCCTCGACGTTAGGTGCGTCTATTATTGGTGGTATATCTAATAACTCTGGTGGGGCTCTAGTTAAAAGAGGGCCTGCCTATACCGAGCTTGCGTTGTTTGCCCAAATAAATGAACACGGTCAACTGGTGCTAGTCAATCATCTAGACGTCAAGTTGGGTGATACGCCGGAAGAAATATTAACAAATTTGCAAAACGGTCATTTTGATAGAAGAGAATTACCTGACACTGGTAAGCTCGCATCTGACAGAGAGTATATCGCCCGAGTAAAAGAGGTTGATGCAAGCACACCCAGTCGCTTTAATGCGGACAAGCGCAGACTGTATGAAGCAAGCGGCTGTGCTGGCAAGCTTGCCGTGTTTGCAGTACGTCTTGACACTTATCCAATAGCGGCAAAAGAGCAAACTTTCTACATAGGCACTAACAGTGTGAGTGAGCTTGCACAGCTCAGAAGACAGATACTATCCCGCTTCGACAATATCCCTGAAGTGGGCGAGTATATGCACCGTGATATATTTGATGTCTCCGCTAAATACGGTAAAGACACGTTCTTGAGTATCAAGCATCTCGGTACAAATGCTTTACCTAGACTGTTCTCTATCAAAGGCGCTATGGATGCAAAGTTCCATAAATGGTCATGGATGCCAAAGCATTTCACTGACAAAGTCATGCAGTTCATCGCTACTCTATTTCCAAAGCATTTGCCCAAGCGCATGATGGAGTACCGCAATCAATACGAGCATCACCTCATCATAAAAATGAGTGACGATGGTATAGCAGAAGCACAGGGTTTTCTGAAGACGTTCTTTGCTGCTTCAGACACGGGTAACTATTTTGAATGTAGTCAGGAAGAGTCAGAAAGCGCGCTTTTAAATCGTTTTGCAGCAGCTGGTGCCGCATTACGCTATGAAGTCATACATGAAAAAGAAGTCGGTGAGATATTGGCGCTGGATATTGCCATACCACGTAACGAGCTAGAGTGGCTTGAAAGCTTGACTGAAGACATTGAAAAACACTTAGAAAAGAAGCTGTATTACGGACATTTCTTTTGTTATGTGTTTCATCAAGACTATATATTGAAGAAGGGCAGTGATGCCAAGCTTGTTAAAAAGATGATGTTAGAGCTATTGAGCGCACGCGGAGCCAAATATCCTGCTGAGCATAATGTCGGTCATCTATACGAAGCAGAGCCTGATTTGCAGAATTTCTATAAAAGTCTAGACCCAACCAATAGCTTTAATCCCGGCATCGGTAAAATGTCGAAAACCAAACGTAATTGCTCGTGCTGTTTGTAATGGGCAGTTTGGGCTAAGCTTGCCGCTTCAAAAATAAGCCAATTGCATCCATCGTTTAGCGCTAATCAATAAATAATTAGAGATTCAAAAATATTACATAGATATCTAACAGAATAAGGGCAAGCGTATGATTATTTCATCTCCAAACGACTACAGGGCTGCTGCCAAGCGCCGACTGCCACCATTTCTATTTCATTACATAGATGGCGGTGCTTATGAGGAATATACCTTAAAACATAATGTTGAAGATTTATCGAAAATTGCCCTTAGACAACGTGTACTGAATGATATGTCACAGCTTAGTCTTGAGACACAGTTATTTAATGAAACTCTGTCTATGCCTGTCGCGTTGTCACCCGTGGGTCTGACAGGTATGTATGCCCGCCGCGGAGAAGTACAGGCTGCTATGGCAGCCGATCAAAAAGGCATTCCGTTTACCATGTCGACGGTTTCGGTTTGTCCGATTGAAGAAGTAGCGCCTAAAATTAACCGTCCAATGTGGTTTCAGCTTTACGTATTAAAGGACCGAGGTTTTATGAAAAATGCCTTGGAGCGTGCCAAAGCGGCGGGGTGTTCGACCTTGGTTTTTACGGTAGATATGCCAGTACCAGGGGCACGCTACCGAGATATGCACTCCGGTATGAGCGGTAAAAATGCCGCTATGCGCCGTTACTTCCAGTCTATGACGCATCCGCAATGGGCATGGGATGTAGGGCTAAATGGCCGTCCACACGATCTGGGTAATATCTCTGCTTATTTAGGTAAGCCAACAGGATTGGAAGACTATATAGGCTGGCTAGGTAATAACTTTGACCCCTCTATTTCTTGGAAAGATTTAGATTGGATTCGCGAGTACTGGGATGGGCCTATGGTCATCAAAGGTATTTTGGACCCAGAAGATGCCAAAGATGCGGTACGTTTTGGGGCCGACGGCATAGTCGTATCTAATCATGGTGGACGACAACTGGACGGTGTTTTATCCAGTGCACGTGCTCTGCCTCCTATTGCCGATGCGGTGAAAGGAGAGATTAAAATCTTAGCAGACTCTGGTATACGCAATGGCTTAGATATTGTGCGCATGTTGGCTTTGGGCGCTGATATTTGCATGCTAGGGCGCGCCTTTATTTATGCTTTAGCAGCGGATGGCGGTGCAGGGGTAAGCAATTTGTTAGAACTGCTAGATAAAGAAATACGCGTCGCAATGACCTTGACTGGTGCCAAAACGATTGCTGATATTAATTCTGACTGTTTGGTAAAACTGGATAATTAAACCGAGGCTATAGAGTTTGTCAGTACATGAAGTGAGCTCATGCAGATAAGATACCGGAGATTAGAAGCCGTCAGCTTGGTCGTTGATCACAAGCGCGAGGTTGCAGAAGTATCCAATATCTAAGCTACCAACAATCGAATGTTAGGGCGTTTTGGTTGTTATGTGATGACTGGGAATGAGATGCTATGCAAAAGATTATTGTGCATTGTGAAGGCTAATAGGCATATTATTGTTGAGTGATATGATCAACGTAAAGTAACTATTACGTTGAACCCCGGAGCTTATCTATATAGTCAGCCCAATCTTGCATCATTAGTATTCGAGTATCTATTTCATCTAATCGGTTATAAGCGCCACCATGCGTATCTTTTATTCGATGGCCTAATTGCAGCTCAGTCACGATGTCTGAGTAACGCAGCTCAGGTTGCTCCATTAGTAGGGTTTTAGCAGATGCTCGAAAGCCATGAGCACATTGTACATCTTTATAACCAAGCCTATGAAATATCTGCACTAAAGTCGCTTTGCTAATATAGCTATTGCTTGAGGCACGCATCGATGCAAATACATATTCTTTATGACCTGTAATTGCTTGTATTCTTCGTAAGCGCTCAATGACTTGAATAGCTAAAGGCACAACTAAGTGCGATACCATATCCTCACGACCTTCGCCTTTAGTAGGAGAAAACTCCCATAGCTTGTTATCCCAATCTATATCTTGCCAACGCATAGACCGCAAATCGATACTACGCACAAAGACATACGGTAGTAAATTCATCACTTCTAATGTGGTTTTACTTGCACCTTTGAAATGGGACATATCGTTCAGGAGGGTAGCAAACTGATCAGGCTTGGTAATGGCTGGTAAGTGGTTGCCTGAACTGGCAGGTGCGAGCTCGCCACGTGTATCAATAGCTACATTTCTATCGCATAATCCTCTTGCGACAGCAAATGAGAAGACTTTTTCAGTATAAAGCCGAGTGCTGGCACCAACGAAGGTTGCTTGATTTTCATTGTTTTGAATCGCCTCACATACACTCAATATCATCTCGCTCGTGATATCATTCATTCTTAAGTCGCCAATTTCTTGGCACATGTATCCTAGACACAAATCCCAAAATTTAAGGGTTGAGTCACTAAACGCGCGCTTTCTAGATTTACTATGGTGACGACTTGACGTTTTGTGATCTCGCCACGCTTGTGTGATTTCAGAAAATGTGGCGT
Source organism: Psychrobacter sp. NC44 (assembly GCF_904846655.1). Taxonomy (NCBI): domain Bacteria; kingdom Pseudomonadati; phylum Pseudomonadota; class Gammaproteobacteria; order Moraxellales; family Moraxellaceae; genus Psychrobacter; species Psychrobacter sp. NC44. Next base: position 27,380 of record NZ_CAJHBN010000016.1, read on the forward strand.
TCTTTAGATGAGCATACTTATTGACTTGCTCTTTTTTATGAATGGCTTTAGGGTCGGAGCCTTGTGCGACCATGCTAAGTATAGTTTCTGCTTTATACTTAGCTTCATATAGACTGATATCTTCGACCTTACCTAGCATCATTCTAGGGCGCTTACCATCGATATGGGGATGAGCGTACCGTAAGTAGTATTCCTTTTTACCATTTGGATAAATACGAATACTTAAACCCGCGATACCTGAGACACTGACCGAGTAATCTTTATCTCGGCATTCAAGTTTATTGATATCATTTAAATTATCGACAGCCATGATGTACATCCGTCAGCTTTATAAGCTAGGTAAATTGTGAATGTTAATCTATTATCTCTATACTTAGATTTAGAGCAATCTTTGCGCACGTTTTATAAATCCTGAGAAGCGTCTTCTGGGAAACGTAGATAGCTATTGGACACTAACATGGACACTGTTATTCATTAGTGAGTTTACAAAACCCTTTAAATATAAGGTTGTAAATTACAATTATCCCCAACCTTCACTTGGGGATAATTATAGTATAGTGGAGAAAGAAGGAGTAAGCTATTTTTTTGTTGATATATATGGTGTTTGAAGGAATAAACTTCACATAGGTTAAAAGTAAGAGTGCTGTTTGCTATTGGCAATAGAGTCCTTCGACATATTTGCACGAAAAACCGTGCTCCTGTACTTGCACAGAATACCTTAATCAGGGTGATAGTACTGTTCTGTGCAAATTTGGAAGGTATCAACTCAATGCTTTATATTAAGATATCTCAGGAAGAACGAGAGATGTTAGAAAAGACCAATGAATGTTTCACTAATTAGGAAGGCTCTTTTGATGACTCTAAATAAAAGCGTATTACAACGTAGTTAGCTATGATGATAGCAGCTATAAGGTGCATCTAGATTGGACCTACTGATATGCCAAGTAGGCGCATTGTCAGAGCTTGTATACATGCTTATCAATGATATAGAGTAATAGGCATTCAGAAGGGTTATTGCTTTTACTTTGAGCTGATTGTCACTTGGTGGCGAATACTTCTGTACCTAACGTAGTTCAAGCATATTCGCATTAATGAGGAAGTCGGCTAAGCTACCAACAATCGATTGATGAGTGATTCGGTTATTAGGTGATGATTAGAAATGACAGATTATGCAAAGGGCTTGGTAGGTATTGTGAAGGTAATAAGCTTAGCAATGATGAGCAGAGCAAGATTACCAAACAGACTAACTTTGAATGAATAGTAAAATTACTGTATCTACAACATATCTATAATAGGCTTCTGGAATATATAGAGAGGCTATTAGCGACTTGAATTAATACATTAATCGATTACGGATAAACTAGGATCTATGAAGACTCTATACATTAAGGCTTCAAGATATATCAGTTAGTAATTATACTAGCGGTGATTACAATGATTATTTGAACAGGTAACACATATCATGGTTAAGCAATTAACAACCAGACTGACTAACAAATTACTGTTTGATCATAATCCCATGAACTTATCATCGGGTACCGTCCCTTTAACATAATATACATTATGCGAAAAAAACCAATGACTTTAGAAGTTAGGCTCATAGTTTTATTTACTAGCGACAGGTTTCTAGTAAATGCTTGCGCAAAGACTTGCCATCTTCATCTAAAATCACATCTGCCACTCGGCAATTAGCATCCTCACCGGTACCATTACATGACAACTCGTAATAAACATTGCTGCCATGTGCCAAACTTACTTGCACCAATCCTTGGTCAGTCATCGAAAACTGTTTGTCTTGGGCATAATCAGGATCTTGCGAATCCCACAATACATCATAATCAACATGACAGGATATTTGCTCTCTATCAAAATAGTCTTGCTCAATCTGCATCGCGGCTTGTAGATCTGGGTCGGCATACTGTTGCAATACGACCGGATTATCCATGCCTTGATTGCTGACGTCTTGCTGATACATGTTGCTAATGGTCGCTATTTTTATGGCTGCATAAGTCTGAATTGACTCTGCTATATCAGCTATAGCAGAATTGGTTGCTATCAGTCCCATAGCTAGCAGCGTCAGTGAATAATGTGTTGGCATAGCGTTCTCTACGAGCTTCAATGATATAAGTGTTATAAACCATTACATCATAACCATATTATGACTCTGCTGTATTATCGTATCATTCCGGTTTATCTACTAAAAACGATCTATTACTTAATAACTTTTAAATAATAACTTTTTACTTAGTAATCTTGTGAAATTTGCCCAATTATATTTACAGTAACGTATATTTCGATAACCACTGCGATAAGGATGCTTTATGACCCTATTATCTACTTTCAAAGACCGTTCATCTAAATTAACTGTTGGCGGCGCATTGGCTTTGGCGCTAGCAGCAACTGGCTGTCAATCTTCTGCTGAATCCAATATAGCCACTCCCAATCAATCTAACGGCCATTCATCAACGCCCGTTGTCTCCGATATCAGTCAGCAAACCCTTAAGCAGCAAGCCTTACGTATTCAGCGCGCGCTTGCGAATAAAGATTTTTCTCGCATCACCAATGATATTCATCCAACCCGTGGCGTCCGTTTTTCGATGTATGCCTATGTGCGTCCTGAGACAGATAAAGTCTTTAGCCGTGAACAATTCGCCCAATATTTGCAACAGTCTAAAATTCGTTTTACTTGGGGTGAAAAAGACGGTACGGGCGATCTACTTGTCACGCCACTACCTACATATTTAGACACGTGGATTGATGCTAGCAAATTTAACAATGCCAGTATCAGTATTAATGAGTTCCAACACAGTGGGAATATGATTAATAACCTGAAGAAAATTTATCCCAATTCAGAGGTTGTCGAGTTTTATCATAAAGGCTCGGAGGAATACGCTGGTATGGATTGGCGCATCATGCGTTTAGTGTTTGAAGAGTATCAAGGTAAACGCTATTTGGTCGCTATTGTGAATGAGCAATGGACAATTTAAATAGTTTTTATCTATAAAAACATAGACTTAAAGAAAAAATAAGCCAAAAAAAGGCAGTGTTATTAAATAAATACACTGCCCTTTTTATTGCTTTTTCATGTCTATATATTCATTATCGAACATTAATAGTGACTATTAATGATTTTGATTAAAGCGGCGTTTGGCGAAAAAACTTCACCATTATGTCGTAAATATCAGGGTAAGCATCGACCAGCTTTTGTGGCGTCTCAAAAAACACTTCACTGAGTACCGCGAAAAATTCCGCTGGATTGGTCGCGCCATAACGATCAAGACCTGATTTGTGATGGCTTTGAAAATCCTCAAAATCTCGTGTCATAATTTCAGTCCAGCGCGCAGGATCCATATCCGCTTGCAGTGGTGGAAAGCCGTTGGCACGACCATTTAACATATCAAGCTTATGCACAAACTCATGAATGACCACGTTATGACCATCGCGCTCCCCTGAATGTTTGGCATCCTTCCACGACAGAATAACGGGACCACGCAGCCATGCTTCGCCGCTACGGTGTTGGCTACCTTCGTGGACGATACCCAACTCATCTACGGTGGTGGTTTCGCTCTTATAGGAACCTGGATAAATAATAATGGCTGACCAGCCAGCATACCATTCAAGGCTTAGATTTAAGATAGGCAGGCAAGCTTGCAAGGCAATAGACTGCCTAACCGCATTGGTAATCTCGAAACCCTGCGCCCCAGTAATTGACTTGTTAGCCAAAAACAACGTCGCCAGCTCAAACAGGCGTGTTAGCTCATTCTCGTTTAGCCTATTAAGTATCACAATATGCTTAGCGGCTTGCATCCAATCAGCATGGGTAAATTCGCTGTTATCCAAGATACGCTGATCGCGCCAGTCTTTTATCATGCTAAACATATTGAATTTCCTTTAATTTTATCGTTGGACTGTGCTTTTTATTATTAGCGTTATGCGTTTTATGATGTTAAATAATGCTGACAATAAGCCTATTTATCAAGATTCTAACGACAGCATATTCATAATTAATTTAATCAAGGTTTCTTTTTGGTTGGGGTCAGATTCAGCGACCAATAAGGTTAGTGCGGCAAGCCCCGTGTTATTAATAACCATGTCACCTTTATCATTGAGCAGTCGATTATTACGATGCAAAAAATCTACAAACAAAAAAGCGCCGCTGCGTTTATTACCATCGGTAAAAGGATGATTTTTGACCATAAAGTACAGCAGATGCGCCGCTTTACTCTCGATGGTCGGGTATGCAGGCTCGCCAAAGACGGTTTGCTGTAAATTACCCAGCACACTGTCCAAACCATCACCGCGAGGCTTGGCAAATAGTTCAGTCGCCTCGCCTCTATTTATCAGCTGCGCTTTTAAATCCGTCAGCGCTGCCATCGCCTCAGTCGGACTGGGTAAGATACCGCCCTCTTGCCCTGCAGGATTATCAAGCAAGCCTTCGTCATAACGCTGTAACCATAAGAATGTCTGTGTATAACGGCTGATAATCTCAACCAAGCCGCGTCCTTCATCGGTTTTAAGCTCGGGACTTTGCGCGGTTTTTCTAATTAAATTTAACGCTTGTTGTAGCTCGCTTGAGTTTTTATCAAAGCGCTCTTGATTGAGCGTATAGCCTTGAACTAAGTATTCACGTAAGCGCTGGGTTGCCCAGCGTCTAAACTGCACACCTTGGGGAGATTTGATGCGATAACCTACTGAGATAACTACATCTAAGTCATAAAAAGTCACAGGGCGGTCAGAATTTGCAATATGCATTTTTTGCATATTGCTTTTCTCAGCGATCTCTTCATCGTTTATGGCATTGGCAATATGACGCGAAATCACTGATTGGTCACGACCAAACAACTCAGTCATTTGTGATTGTGACAGCCAGACCGTATTCTGTCCAAAACGTACGTCTACCTGCGCTTTTCCATCAGCGCTTTCATATATCTCTACTTTTGCTGTTTTATGATTTGTAGTATCAGTCATCTTGGTTTTTCCTTAACTTAATATACGCACTTATGCTCAATTCATAAATTATACGGCGACTGCATGACAGAGTACATAACAATGACTATACTGTGCCTGGTGTATCTCGCGGCGAATAACCAAAATGCTGCTTATAAATGCGTGAAAAATAACCTTGATCGGTATAGCCTACTCTATGAGCGACCTCATCTATAGTCACGTAGCTTTTGGTTTTTAAAATATGATTGGCCTGCTTTAAACGCAATTCTTTGACCCAGTCTGAAAAAGTATAAGGTAGTTCGGAAAACAGCTTGTGTAAGTATCTGACAGAGATATGACAAGCAGCAGCGACCATCGCTGGGGTTAAATCAGGGTTCTCTAGATGCAAATAGACGTAGTGCTCGATGCGCTTTAGATGCACCGACTGTATGGAGGATCTGGTACTCATCATCACCTCTTTCGGGGCGCTTAATGTCAATACAATAAGACTAAGCAGTTGCTGCTCTAGTATTTTAACCTCGAGCTCAGCCAGCTTATTACTATGAATAAGCGTTAGTATTTGACCAATTTGAAATACCAGTAACCTGCCTGCCCCTTCATCAATAGACAGACTGCGGGCAAACTGCCGCTCTATAGTACCCATTTGCGGGGTTAGTAGCGCTAAAGGCACTTTAATCACATACAGTGATGCTTCGTGCAAATGATAAAACTCATAAGGTAAGCTGGACAGTTCAATAAAAAATTGACCGGGTTTAGAGGTCAGCTGCCGTCCTTTTTGGGTAAAACGAACGTCGCCTGTCATAGGAAAAGTAATTAAAATACTGTCATCAATATAGCCAGAGCTCTGTCTGCCGCGATTATAGTGCACAGTATTAGCATGATAGTGCGAAACACCTATCTTTAGAAGCTTAGCATGTTGCAAAAAACCAGAAAACTTATTCGGTTGCCTGAAACTAACTTCAAGATCAAAATAAGTCTCATTGATGGTATGTTTCCAATCGAAGGCACCTAAGGTTTGCATGCGATCCGTTGCTGGCATCTCTAACCCTGAGGGGCTTAGAAGATTTTTATTCATTGATAAATCATGTGCAGCGATGTCTTTTGTTTTATCTGCTAGCAAGGTTTGATGAGAGGTATTTTGATAACGATTTGGCTTTTGATTTGCATTCATCCTTGAACACTCAATATATGGTATACAACTGTACTGATATCCTATCAGTTATTCATCAATAATCCTCCTTTATATCATAAAATAAAAAAGGATTTAGGCATTAAATACTCTTTAATGCCTAAATCCTTGAGTTGGTTTTTCTTTATAACCTGCTTTTATAGACTTGCTTTATGCTGCTCGAGTCAGCTTATAAGTTCCAGTCTCATGCAGCTCTGCTTGCCAGCCATTTTTAATGACCACAGTAGTGGTTGGCTCTTGGATAAGCGCAGGGCCTGTGACCAATGCACCAGCACCGAATTTTTCACCGTCATAGATAGGCGTATCAATCCAGTCATAGGACTGATCAAACAGCATCTCGCGGCTACCCGTTTTAGCATTACTGATATCCCCTTGCTGTGCTACTAGACTCGGTAGTTTTGGCTTACTGATTTTACCAATTACCGATACCTCAATGTTGACCAGCTCGACGTGACTATCACGCTCATCATAAGTATAAAGTTCACGATGGCGATGATGGAACAACTCTAAGATGGTGCTGACGCTATCAGCATCGAGCTTACCATTCGGTATCAGCACGTTACATTCATGCACCTGGCCAACATAGCGCATCTCCATGGTACGCTCGATAGTGATATCTTCATCTGTAAAGCCATCTTCTAGCAGCTTTTGGACACCTTGCTCCTCAAGTTCTTGTAGCTTGGTATTGAGTGCTTGCAGCTCTACATCTGGTGCAAGGATCATCATTTGTGTCGCTAAGTAGTTATACTTGATATCAGAGATAATCTGACCAAAGGCACAGAGACAGGATGCAATTTTTGGTATTAAAATAGTCCCTATTCCCATCTCTTCGGCCAGAGCAATAATATGCATGCCAGCTGCTCCGCCTGCGCAGACTAGCGCAAAATCCCGAGGGTCATAGCCTTTTTCGATAGTAATACGGCGAATGGCATTAGACATGTTTTGATTAACGATAGCACTGATACCAAATGCGGCGTGATCTAACTCGATGTTTAGCGGATCAGCGATGTGTGTTTGCACCGCTTGTACCGCTTTGTCTTTGTCTAAGGTCACACTGCCACCTAACACCGCATTTGGCTGTAGATAGCCCAATACTAAGTTTGCATCTGTGACGGTTGGCAAGTCACCACCTTTACCATAGCATGCTGGTCCAGGCGTCGCGCCAGCACTCTGAGGACCGACCTCTAGCATACCAAAAGTATTAACATGCCCAATAGAGCCACCGCCCGCCCCTAATGTTTCTACATGAATCATAGGTACGCCAATACGATTACGTAAGAAATCAATATCGCGGTTGAGGCTGGTTCTGCCTGCCTTCGCCATGGTGATGTCAAAAGAAGTACCGCCCATGTCGACCGTGATAATATCGTCAATTCCAAAAGGGTTAGCAATATACAGACCCGCTTGTGGTGCAGATGCTGGCCCCGAGTTAATGGCATTTACCGCACGCTCTCGCATGATACTACCAACTGCAAGCCCGCCATTAGACTGGAAATAACGTACGGGCTGCTCAGCGCCTAACGCCTTAAAGTAGTCGTCAATCTTATGGACATAAGATGCCATAACTGGGCTTAAATAAGCATTTACTAGGGTCGTTGAGGTACGGGTGTATTCCTTAATCTGTGGATATACGTCACTACCACAGCAGACGAATACCCCTGGCATATGCTGTTCAACAAGCTCTTTGGCGCGCTGCTCATGCCGAGTATTACGAATAGACCAGACGAAGGAGATAGCAACGGCCTGCACGTCTTTTTCCTTAAGTGATTTGATTGCATCGAGTACGTCTTGCTCGTTTAGCGGTTCGTGCTCAGTACCATCAGCTAAAATACGACCACGGATAGGGAAGCGGCGGTCACGCGTGGCAATTTGTGGCGCTGGCGGGTAGCTAGCATCATAGCGGTGCCCTTCTTCTTTATGCCCTAAACGTATCTCGATACTGTCTTCATGGCCTGCCGTACATAATAGCCCGACCTTCACCCCTTTCATCTGAATCAAGGCGTTTAGCGCGACGGTCGTACCGTTGATGCATAGGTCGCAGGCTTGAATAATCTCTTCAATAGGACGGTCAAACTGCGTGGCGATTTGCTGTAAACCATTAGCGATAGCCAGGGTGCCATCCTCAGGGGTAGATGGCGCTTTAAATAGATGAACATCACCACTTTTTTCGGCCAAAACAAAGTCAGTAAACGTCCCGCCAGCATCGACGCCAATTCGGAAATCATTTTTCATAAGTCATCCTTAACTCAAATTATGTAATATCATCAGCTAGTTTTGGGTTTTATGCCGTCAGCTTACGACGTAAAGCATCCGTCTCTGCTTCATTGACCGCCAGCGTTTGTGGGTCAATAACCACACCGTACTCAGTCTTAGCCGCTGCTACTGATATGACTCTTTCTTCTACATCTTTTAATACTGCGGGTACAGACCGTACAAACGAGCTGCCATAGCCGCCACCGCCTGGATTGGTATTACGCGCACGGTCACCCGGTTGAATTTCAGTTATTATGTTTTGCTTATGCAGATCAGTGACGCCATCCTTATAGATAATCTCTAGTCGGCCTAACTTAAGCTCAGGTGATATTTGTTCTGCGCCTGCAGCGCCCATTGTCGGATGCTCACGACCTTCTCCAAACGCTACTACCGTCATCTCATGACCTAACGGCTCAACTTCCCATACGGTACCGCAAGCATGCCAGCCGTCCATTTGCTGAGTCGCGCCAGCACCAGAGATAATAGAGGCCAAAATCATAGTGACGTATTGTTCCCCTGTTTTTGGGTCAATACCTGAGATGTTGATACCTGAGGCATGACCCCAGGAAGCAATCACACGATCTGGCGCGGCATCTTCAAATGCCATACGCACGGCATCGGTCAAGGTTTCCATCGGCGTGGTGGTACAGTTGACATGAGGGGCAGGCTCTTTGGCATTACATAGCGTGCCATGCTCACCCAAGTCTACTGTGACACAGCGGTATAAACCTTCGTTGTACGGCGGATCTACTTGGGCAAACATCATCAGCCCTAGCAGTACACCAGACATCGAGTTGCCTGCATAGGAGTTAATGAAGTAAGGTACTTGCGGTGGACTGGTAATCTTGATATGTACATCACTGTCTTTAATCTCAATATCAGCGCTAATGGTCAAATCACCTAAACCGTGACCCGAGTCTTCTAATACTGCTTCGCCATGATACTGACCATCTGGGATAGATGAGATCAATGAGCGCATATGGGTATCAGCCATATTCTTTAGCTCTTCAATCGCCGCACGGACGGTCTCTACCCCATACTTATCTAGCAGCGCAATCATGTTACGCTCGCCGACGGCACAAGCACCATATTGAGCATTAAGATCGCCTTCTTGGTTACGACGAGAACGCATATTACTATGAATTAAATTAATGACATCACAACGTCGAACACCTTTTTCCCATATTTTGATAGGCGGAATGCGCAACCCTTCGGCGTATATTTCTTTAGCGTCTGGATTATATCCTGCCGGCACGGGACCACCGATATCAGTGACGTGACCTTTGCATACTGTCCAAAATACCAACTCGCCTTTATAAAACACTGGCTTATACATACAGCAATCTAGGATATGACTGCCCATCATCACGGGATCGTTGTGATAAATAACGTCGCCTTCATGAATGTCATCACCATAATATTCGGCAACAGCTTTCATGGCTGGCATGAGTGAGCCTAGATGAATAGGAATATCCTGACCCTGTAAAATCATCTCAGGCAGATGATCAAACAAAGCATTACTATAATCATGAGCTAAGTTGAAGACGCTAGAGCGTGCGGTTTTTTCTAGGGTTGTCGTCATTTCGCGCTGTGCCGTTTCTAAGGCACCACGTACGACGGACAAGGTAATAGGATCAATTGAAGTGTGAGCGTTGCTCATGTGAGACTCCTTGTCTAGAAATTTATATCAGAAGATATGAGTGGCTCTGTAAAATATAGCGCCCAATGTGGCCGTCAATACTTAACAATTACACTCATTCTTTATATGGCTGTCATTCATCCTAATGACGAAGCTTTTTTACTATAGCGAGGTTTTTGGTAAATTAATTGGCTGACAGTGCAGAGTTTTTGACTGTGAGTGCACACCTGTATAAATAAGGTTTGTGATTTCAGCTTTTGGAGAGAATGTTAACAATAAAGAGCGTTTGCAATAAAAAAGACAATGCATCGGTTATGATGCACTGCCCTATGAATTTACGTCTTTGACTATTTATTAGTTTAGTTTTAAGTTTACAGCCACACTTAAGCGTATTAAATGTCTGACATCAAGAAAAAATGCCGTCGTCAATAATACAGTCTTAAGCATAATCGTGTGTACCACGAATAGGATAGTTGTTTTCTGGATTTCTGATAAAGGCTAGACCATTTGCCAAGGCTTCCAGCTCAGGTCTAGTAAAAGGAGCGTTGGAGATATCTACAATCTGAATCTCCCCTTCTGTATTGATAACAAACAAGCCGGGCTCTGCAAATGGATGATCGGTTTCTTTCTCTGAACGTGGGTTGGAGATATAAAGACCCAGAATTTTCATTTGTTCAACGGTCAGATCATAGGCGATAGGAAAGCTCACATTTATTTTTTCCAAATGACTTTCTACCTGCTCTTTGCTGTCACCTGAAACAGCGATTACGTCGACACCCGTTTCATTAAATGCTGATTTTAATGTTTCTAACTGATTGAGGTATTTGGTGCAAATGGGACAGTGTTGACCTCGGTAAACAACCACCATTTTCCAGTCATGACCATTTTCGGGCTTGCCCAATAACGTCATGTCACCATTATAAGTGGGTACTTCGATATTGGGGAATGTTGCACCAGCAATGATTTTTGGGTTGTAGTTTGCTTGCATTGTTTCGTCCTTATAGTTTTGAGTTAAAAATATTTAATATCAAATTTGAGTGTTTGCTCAATTTGGTGTGTATTGATACTACAAGTAAAAAGCCGACGGTGAAGTCGGCTTTTTGTTATTAACTTGGTATAAATTGAAAGTTTTTATCTCTGTAGATATATGATGGGTCAACATAGTTGTTTATCAACTAATACTAACCAGTCCGACTCATATGAATATGCTGGCAATTAACAGCGCAGACTAGTTAGCGTTATGACAGAAGCGTCTGGCGTTACCAATGCTGAGCATTATATTCGAGCTCACCCTACTACCAAGCGCATCAATTGGGTACTAATATAGCCACCGAAAGTGCCTACCGCATAGCCCAGAATGCCCAAAAACACCCCAACTGGCGCTAGTGATGGGTGAAACGCAGTTGCGACAATGGGTGCTGATGATGCACCGCCAGTATTGGCATTGGAGCCGACTGCCAAAAAGAAAAACGGCGCACGGATCATTCTAGCCACAGCAAAGATAATGACAACGTGAATGCTCATCCATAATAAACCAATAAGGAGCAGTCGCCACTGCGAGACGATACCCGCAAGATTGATTTGCATACCAATGGCAGCAATCAAGATAAAGATAAATACCGTACCAATTTTGGAAGCGCCCACATGATCAAGGCGACGTATCTTGGTAAAGGAAAAAATTACCCCTATCAAGGTTATAATCACAACCATCCAAAAGAACGAGCTGGCAAAGCTATATTGTACTGCCCAGCTATAGGGTGCAAAAAACCCTGCAATTTGCCCACCAACAAAGTGTGCGACACCCACCATAGCAAAGCATAAGCCAAACATCACCATCAAGTCATTTAAAGTTGCTGGACGAGCATTGTCACGCTCATAATTCTCAACCGCCTTAATCACTTTATCAATACTACTGGTGTCTGCCCTCAATAGCCTATCTATCTTATCGCTATGCTTCGCCAATACCAAGATAGCCAATAACCATAATGAAGCATTGGTGGTATCGACCAAAATCATCATCCCAAATAAATCATCACTGACGCCAAACAATTCCTTCATCGCTGCTTGATTTGCCGCGCCGCCGATCCAACTACCCGCCACCGCCGAAAACCCACGCCATAGCGTGTCATCGGTAAACATCTCAGGCGATATCCATTTAGCGACACCCAAGCTTATTGGACCACTGATAATAATCGCGATACTGGCGGCGAAAAACATGGCGATGGCTTTCCAGCCTAGCCCCAATATCTTTGGTACATCCATCGACAAGGTCATTAACAGCAAACTTGCTGGCAACAGATAAGTGGCAGTAAAGCCATAAATCTGTGAGCCAATACCGTCAGCGAAGACGCCTAAACTATTAAGCGTTGCAGGTATAAAGCAGCACAGCACGATACCTGGCAATACCGCATAAAAGCGCTGCCAGAATTTACCGGGTAATCCTTGGGTATAAAAAACCAAACCGATAATGGCCATAATGATGCCAAAGGCCAATGGCAGGCTATCAATGGTTAAATGAGAAATATCGGGCATCAAATAGCTCCGCAGCACACGATGAATAAAAGCTTGTTAGTATAGACAAGGCGAAAAAAACGCGCAAGCAGCGATCGAATAAACACAAAAAAGCCAGATAACGAGTATCTGGCTTTTTAGTGCTATCTTTAGGCGATCAAGCAATTAATAACTTTAATCACCAAATATAACAGTATTACGAGTTGTTACCACGGTTGCCGCCGTTTGGACGACCTTGGCCACGGCTGTCAGAACGACCTGCTGGGCGACCTTGGCTGCCACTTGGACGACCACGACCTGTTGCAGCACGCTCACCACGTGGAACGCCAGTGCTATCGCCGCGGCTAGGAGCACCAGTGCGCTTGCCTTGATACGGCTTGCCACCTGAACGCTCGTTTGGTTTGCCTGACGTGTCACGTGGCTTACCTTGATAACCGCTGTCATTGCTAGCGCGTTGACCAGTTGATGAGCTGTCACTTGAGCGACCGCGAGCATTAGCAGGATTACCTTGATAGCCACCACCCGCGCGACCACGGCCTTGACCATTACCACCGCCGCCGTTTGAACGACCACGGCCACGACCACGACCATTACCTTTGTTTTCGCTAGGTACATAAGTCTTCTTAGGCTCCATGCCTTCGATGATACATACTTCCATTTTGCGATCTAAGTAACGATTGATAGCGTTTAGCTGTGGACGATCATCCATGCTACACAAGCTGATAGCGATACCAGTACGACCAGCACGACCACAGCGACCGATACGATGGACGTAATCTTCTGTTTGACGCGGCAAGTCATAGTTAATAACGTGCGAGATAGCTGGGATATCTAGACCACGAGCGGCAACGTCAGTCGCTACTAGGATTTTGACCTTGCCATTACGCAAGTCTTGAACGATACGGTTACGCTTGCTTTGTGGCAAATCACCATGTAGGAAGCTGGCTTTATGACCCGCTTCTTGTAGTTGTTTAGCCAGTTTTTCAGTGCTACGTTTGGTAGCAGCAAAGATAATGATCTGTTCCATATCTTGCTGGCAAACGATTTTGTCAAGTAAGCGGTTTTTGTGATCAAAATCATCACAGTAGTACACTTTTTCTTCGATGTGTGCAGATTCTACTTTGATTGATACACGCTCAGGGTTCTTAGTGAAGCTGGCAGCGATTTTACCTACTGGGCCATCCCAAGTTGCAGAACACATAATCGTTTGACGATCAATTGGTGCAGCACGAAGGATGTCACTGATATCATCAGCAAAACCCATGTCTAGCATACGGTCAGCTTCATCAAGTACCAAAATTTCTAGGCTTGATAAGTCAACACGACCAGCATTGATATGGTCAAGTAGACGACCTGGGGTCGCAACGATAACTTGAACGCCTTTTTTCAACGCAGTGATCTGACCATTGTATGGTGCGCCGCCAACTAAAGGTACGCAGAATAGACCACGCATGTCTTTAGAATAAGTACGTACGCTATCATGTACTTGCTGAGCAAGTTCACGCGTTGGCGTTAAGATAAGGGCTTTAGTTAGTTTATCAAAGCTAGTGGCACGGCTTAAACGGTCAAGTACAGGGATAACGAATGCCGCTGTTTTACCACTACCGGTTTGCGCAGACAATAGTAAGTCACGACCTGCTAGAGCAAAAGGAATCGCTTGTGCTTGAATAGGTGTTGGATTGGTATAACCACTGCGATCAAGCGCGGTCAAAATCGGCTTGGCAATGTCTAGTTCAGCAAAGGTAATTTGATCTTCATCAGTCGCGTCAGGAGTAGCCGCTTGATTATTAGTATCAGTATTTGGAGTATCAGTGTTTTCGATGATGCCGTTTTCAGCGGCGATTGCAGATAAAATATCAGTCATGAGAATCCTTGGTAAGTATAAGTTGCTGTAAATTCAGCAAGCTTGATGCATACCACTGATAACCGTTCACCACGCTGCCTTTATTAAAGAATTACCGGACCACATGTAAGTGTCGATAATCAGAAGCCAAGCCAATAAAGCTTAGAGCCTCTACAATAAATGCGTTCGTGCTGTCTGACGTATTTTGGTGGTAGTGCCGAGTGTCTCATCCTTGTTTGATATAAGCGTATTATTAATGCTTTGTCCAAAGCAAATAATCGCGAATAGCAACCAATTTAAACCACATTTATGGTTCGGTAGATAAGATATGAGTCAAAAATAACTGCTATTTTCATTACAGGTTATTTAAGTACACAAAATCATCGGCAACAATTACTTATGGTCATCCTAGACCCAAAATCGCAGGCGATGTTATCAATCTCATAATTCACGAAAGCCTAAGCTAACGTGGCGACGCAGTATAGCACAATAAAATATTATATGTAGCTATTTATTAAATTTCTCGGTAAATAGAGCAAAATTACTTATAGATGTACGCATTCAATATGCTGAGTAATAAGACAATCAGCAGTATTATTGGCGGCTATCGCACCATTTTAACTTCGGTGACATACGTCGGCAGCTGCCACGCACCGCCCGCTTCAATCATACGGCAAAGCCCTGTAGTACTTTCATGACTTTTTTCAAATGCCTTACCTGTCCATATCCAATCAGTCTTGGTTAAACAATCACCGATGCCGCGACCTTTTTGTACGGAAGTGATTTTACCCTTATCATAGCCAGTGGCGTTGGTGGTTATCAATGTCGGTTTATAAGGTTTACTGTCATTGATGACCCAGATGCCTGCACCAGTATTATAAGCGCCCGTCCAGCAATCATGTTGTGCCAACAGCTGTGAGCCGTTCAGTCGGCTCACACGCCATGGTGATTTGTCTGATAGATTGGGACAGTCACTATCCGCATCTTTCATCGTACTTTTCATCAGCGCCGCTAGTTGCGACGATTTCATCACAAACTTTCTATTGTTACTAGCGACGGCTTTCGGATTGGGCGCCACAAAGCGAAGTTTTGGTGCTGACTTGAGTGACAATACAGTGCTATTTGATTTGGCGGCACCATCAGTATTGATAAAGGCAGATGACGTCCCTACTCGACCTTGGGCTTCATCTGCTTTGAGCATGACGGCACTAGCCCCTTTATCAGACAGTTGCCAGCGTGAGTTACGTAGCACTAGCTCAATTTTGCTTGACTTAGTCAGTGCTTCTAGTAGCGCTGTGACTTGTGTTGGGGTCAGGTCAGCATTACCTGCTGCAGTTGAAAAAGGCTTGGTTTCGCCATAGTCTCTACCATTGATGAACAATGATATACGATGACGATTGCCAAGTTGCATCAAGGCTTTAGATGAGCTTTCTTTAGCACCGCCCAGCTTTACCTTGCCATCCACACCAGCATTTGCACCTGCACGGCGTATGAGCAATACCGATATAGGGAATTCGCTATTGTTTTCTGCTTGATAGCCTGCCAGCCGGCACGTACGGGTATTGTCGCAGACTACCTGCCAGTCTTGATTGGTAAATTCAACGCCATTGCTGGCCATCGTCGCTGTACTAAATAAAGCTGCGCTGATAGCAGCAAACATAGGTAATCGTATTTTATTTTTTATCATCAATAAGAGTATCTTTTTTATTTTTTTAGGATGGGTGGTTAAGTTGGCTTTGTATTGCAATATTGAGTATCGATCAGCATCTATCTGTTGATCGTTATAAATGGCGCTGAGTTTGGTATTGATAACTTTTAATTCGCTAGCCATCGCCTGTCGTGAGAAGTTGATCCGTTTACGGTTATCATCCTTCATAATCATTATCCATCAATATAGTCAATCTTATTTCAATCAGATATTCTGTCTGATTTACTCAGTCTATTATAATAAGTGGCTCTATTCGCCTTGCTGGTGTCCCAGTAATATTAAACCAATCAAATAAGCACTATAGATACCCGCTCATTAAGATGTTATATGCTTGAGGTACTCAAGCTATCTTAACGTACTAAGGTTTCTATCTGTTGTACTAATGTATCATTGTGTAAACAGGTAAGTATATCTCTATTTTAATATAACCATATATGAATATAGAATAGCAAGATGTCGGATAAAATCAAGGCTGATAGGCTATTTGCTTATCAGCCTTGATTTTATTAATGCGTCTCTTATCGATAGGTTTAGTCAATAGGCTTTAATGACAGGTCTACGGCACGCTTAACAGCTGGACGTTCAGCAATTGCCTGTGCCCAGCGCTTCACATGCTTGTAGTCATCAACTTGCAGGAACTCGGCGGCATCATAGAGCTTTCCAAGCACCAATTGTCCATACCATGCCCAAATAATCATATCCGCAATGTTATAATCGGCTTCGTTGTCGCCACACATATATGTGCTGTCTTTTAGATGGGTATCCAGCACATCGAGCTGGCGTTTGGTTTCCATAGTATAGCGGTTGATCGGGTACTCTAGCGGTTCAGGTGCATAAGCATAAAAATGTCCGAAGCCGCCACCTAAGAAAGGCGCACTGCCCATCTGCCACATGACCCAAGACAAACACTCTGCCCGTGCTTTGCCAAGTGACAAAGGCATAAATTGGTCAAATTTTTCTGCCAGATACATCAAGATAGCACCAGACTCAAAAAGTGCTATCGGCTCGCCAGCTATATCGGCAGAATGATCAACCAAGGCTGGAATTTTTGAGTTAGGGTTTATGGCTACAAAGCCAGAACCAAACTGCTCTCCTTGAGAGATATCAATTTTATAGGCATCATATTCAGCACCTTTAACACCAATCTCGGCAAGCTCTTCTAACAGGATATTAACCTTGACGCCATTTGGCGTATTCAACGAGTACAGCTGTAATGGCGCAGCGCCTACTGGCAGCGCTTTCTCATAGCGCGCACCCGCTGTTGGGCGATTGATACTAGCAAACTTACCACCGTTTTCTTTGTCCTGCGTCCAAACCTTTGGTGGTACATATTTATCGTTTTGCCCATCGGTATGATTGCAACCTTTGTTATTTTCCTGACTCATAATATATCCTCAATTTATCTTTATCGTATTGTTGATGCTTCTACTTATATCGTCGGTAGTCAATCCAATCTCATATGATTGAGATGAAATTAACTATACTGCATATCTGTTGGCTTAAGTCGTTAGCGAGGGTTTACTATAACGATAACTAACCCTGATATTAAAGCCCTCTCTTGTAAGCAGTGTTAATATTATTATCTCTAAACACAGAATTCTATAACCTCAACCGCCAGCCGTTACTTTGATTCCCTTTTATTATGATTGAGTCTTTCTTATACTACTCGGTTGGTATAGCGAATTAGTCGTCAATAGACTATTTTGTTCATTTTATGATGGGATATCTAATGAGATTTACATGGTAACGCTAACCCCGACACAAGATAAATACTTGCCCTATGTGCTAGCGGTGGCGCTATTTATGCAAATTTTGGATGCCACTATATTAAATACGTCATTACCGCAGATGGCACAGGCGCTGGGTGAGTCTCCATTAAAAATGCAGTGGGCGGTGATCAGTTATGCGCTAACTTTGGCCATATTTATTCCCATCAGTGGTTTTTTGGCGGATAAATACGGCACGCGCCGAGTATTTTTGGCAGCGATTATTATCTTTTGTATTGGCTCACTGCTATGTGCTGCGTCACCAACGTTGGATTTTTTGATTGGCTCACGGGTTATACAAGGCATTGGCGGGGCGATGATGACGCCTGTGGCTCGCTTAATATTGGTCAAATCCTACCCACGCAATAAGCTGCTGACCGTTATGAACTTTGCGGTAATTCCTGCTTTGGTAGCACCGCTAGTAGGACCGGTCTTAGGTGGCTATATCGTACAATATACCAGTTGGCATTGGATATTTTTGATCAATATACCGATGGGTATTTTTGGCTTTATCATGGGCAAAAAACTGGTTCCGGCACTATTTGAGGATACCAAGCGGCTTGATTGGACAGGATTTTTATTGTTTGCGGCAGCGGCTTGTGGGTTTACGCTTGCTGTAGAGTTCGGCTCACAGACTGGTCGAGGGTTTTATGGGTTGTTGCTTAGTTTGGTGGCCAGTTTATTGATAGGCGCTTATATCTGGCACGCCAAGCGTCGTCAAGCACCGTTGTTCCCCTTGAGTTTGTTTGACATTCGCACCTTTCGTATTGGCATCACTGGTAACCTATTCACGCGCTTAGGTATTAGCGCCGTACCGTTTTTGCTGCCGCTGTTGCTGCAAGTGGTGTTTGAATACTCACCGTCGCAGGCAGGTTGGCTACTCGCGCCCATCGCGGTCGGTGCTATCGGGATTAAACCATGGGTCAGTAAAATTATTCAGCGTTATACTTATCGCAAAGTGCTGGTCTTCAACACGTTTTTGATGGGCACGCTCATTATTGTGTTGGCACAGTTTACCGATGCCTCACAGTGGTTATGGTTTATCCCTATTTTGACCATAATGGGCGCTTGTAATTCTATGCAATTCAGCGCGATGAATACGATTACTATTGGTGATTTGCAAGGCGCTCAAACCAGTAGCGGCAATAGCTTGATGGCGGTCAATCAGCAGTTAGCGATTAGTTTCGGTATTGCTTTTGGGGCAGCGGTACTGACGCTGTTACGTGAAAGGCTACAAATGGATACGCTGACAGCGTTTCAAACCACCTATTGGATACTTGGGGTCTTGACCATTCTCTCGGGGCTTTACTTCTTACGACTTAAGCCCGAAGATGGACGCGGCTTATACTGAGCCGCTGATATTTGGATTTTGAATAAAGAGTTTGAAAAAATATTGATTAAGCGTTGATTTTGTCAGCAGTGCAGATAGCACGCGTTGTCAAATATGAGACATAAAAATGCCAGCATGTGAGTGATTATAAACCACAAGACACGCTGGCATTTTTAGAGCATATTACGGCTCATTGCATCAACAATGAACCATTAAGGCGCGTCATCATCCATTTGTGATTGGATATAGCGCTCAACCCCAATGCTTTCGATCAAGTCTTCTTGAGTCTCTAACCAGTCTTGATACTCTTCATTACCATCTTTTAGCGTCACCAATAGCTGGCGTGACACATAGTCAGACTTTGTTTCACATAGAGTAATGGCATCGGTAATGATCTCGAATTTTTGTTTTTCTAGGCGCAAGTTGCATTCGATAATCTCTGGCACATCTTCACCGATGAACATCTTGCCGTAATCTTGCAAGTTTGGTAAACCGCCTAGCAATAAAATCCGGGCAATCAGCTCATCAGACCATTTCATCTCAGCGATGGATTGTTTATAGAAACTCTCATTGAGGGCTTCTAATCCCCAATGGCGCGCAATGCGCGCATGTAAAAAGTACTGGTTGATGGCAATCAATGACTGTCCGAGCACTTTATTTAAAGCGCGAATAACCTCTTTATCCCCTTTCATTATCTCTCTCCCTTTCATGCCGTTATTTATGCTAAATACTATGGTTATTGTTCATATCTTCGTGACATTAAACAAGATTGGGAGTGACTTCAGCCATTTGGCTTTGCAGATAATTGGGCAGACTAATCATATCAATTAAGCGCAACTGTTGCTCAAGCCAATGCGCATGATCTTCTTCAGTGTCTTTTAGTTGTTCTACCAACATCTCACGCGTGACATAATCGCGCTCTGCTTCACAGAGAGCAATACCGTCTTTTAAGTGCTGTTGTACTTGATACTCTAGCTCAAGGTCAAGTTGCAGCATTTCAGGAACTGTCGCGCCGATATTGATGGCATTTACCGTCATTTTCGGCGTGCCGCTCAGCATTAGGATACGGCGAATAATAGATTGGGCATGTAGCGTCTCATCTGCCATCTCATGATGGATACGGTCGTACAATTTGCCATAATGCCACTCAGCATACATTTCTGAGTGAATAAAATACTGGTCACGGGCAGCAAGCTCACCGCCTAACAAAAAATTCAAATAATCAATGACTTTTGGGCTACCTATCATAACCTATACTCCCCTATTTATATTTTACAGATCACCGTACATTCATAATTATCCATATAAGGATAGTACTATTGGTAAACTGATCAGTAAAGATCAAAATCAACAAAACGTCTTACAACGTGAGACAGATATAGTAGCATATAGGCGCTATACAGCTTGTAATGTTATGAACTAAGAATAAGATGCTAATTGAGAATCATAATTAGCTAGCTTTAGTAATCACTGATTTATCGCAACAATGGCTGCTAATGATGCTCAATATCATTGTAGTAGGTGTATGAGTAAAGTTATATGGACGCTCGCAACTTACCCTTTATGTATAATGACCAAAGGATAAGTGCGGAATATTGAATGTATGTGGTATCGAGGCGTACTAGTGATATTGGTGTAATGAGGTGATGAACAGCTGGGTAGTAAATCTCTGGTTTGATAACGCTTAGACAGCGTAAGCCAAGACATCGAGTCTCGCATGATGCTCATCTAGGTAATCGTTAACCATCGGTTCGCAGCAGCCACAGCAAGTCGCAACATCGAGGGTATCTTTTAGACCGTCAAGGGTATCGATACCTGAAGCAATGGCTGCTTTGATTTGCTTTTCTTTTACGTCATTACAGATGCATACGTACATGGTCTGGCTCCTCTGAATACCGCTATTCGGTAACTGCTTTTATTGCTCATAAATTTAGTGCATTGATGATAAAAATGGTGATTAGAGTGTTTGTCTTGATATTCACGGTCATTTTTATGGCTTGATGTATAATAACGATAACTATTATCATTTGCAATAGCATTTGATATATTATTGGTATAAAAGTACAGTCATCAAAGTAGAGTTATATTGCACGCAGTTAATTGATGTAAGTGAATATAAGCGTGCGTGTAACCGAATATGATGAAAGGTAGTAAATTAACGACGAACTGTAATTTAGCCCATTTTTTAATCGATTTTGTAGATAACTGCTGTTATATTGAACCCCTATTAACAAAGCCCAATTGGAATTGTTCTATGTCTGATAATAATTTTACGATACGACCTATCGAGTTATTTAAAGTCTTATCTGACCCGACGCGCTTAAAAATATTTCAAATTCTATTTAACAAAGAATCGCGCTGTGTTGGTGAGTTGGTAGAAATACTAGATCAACCACAGCCAACAATATCGCGTCATTTGAACCATTTAAAGAAACTCGGCATTTTAAGCTGTGTTCGCGACGGTACGTGGATGTGGTATGAAGTCGCTGACGACTTGCCAGAATGGTGCCAAGAGATTTTGGATATTACTTATAAACAAATATCTAGCAAAGATA
The DNA here is from genome assembly GCF_904846655.1 of Psychrobacter sp. NC44. Lineage (NCBI taxonomy): Bacteria > Pseudomonadati > Pseudomonadota > Gammaproteobacteria > Moraxellales > Moraxellaceae > Psychrobacter > Psychrobacter sp. NC44. Next base: position 49,121 of record NZ_CAJHBN010000016.1, read on the forward strand.
TCGATATGTCCAAGCCTGCTGAGATATGATGACTATCTAGCATTATTGCTATCAACATTTGATCTCAATAACGCTAGATACCAAATGAAATTGAGACCTGCTTTAACCCATAAAAAAAGACCTACAATAAATAGGTCTTTTTTTATGGGTGATAATAGAAGAACTGCACCAAATTTTACTATGCCAAATCTAAAAAATCACTAATAAACGCATTGGCTGGTTGGTGTATCAGCTCCTCCGATGTGCCTACCTGCTCTACCCGCCCTTGATTCATGACCACGATCTCATCTGAGACGGCGCGGGCTTCTTCTTGATCGTGAGTGACCATGATACTGGTAATACCAAGCTCATGGTGGATGTTCTTTAACCACGTGCGCAGCTCTTTACGTACCTTGGCATCGAGTGCACCAAAAGGCTCATCGAGCAACAATAATTTTGGCTTCACTGCTAAGGCGCGTGCCAGCGCAATCCGCTGACGCTGACCGCCTGATAATTGATGCGGATAAGCATTGGCAACTTGTGGTAACTGCACCAAGTCTAATAGCTCAGCAACGCGCTTATTGATATCTGCCTTACTTGGCCGCTCATTCTTTGGTAACAAGGTCAGTCCAAAGGCGACATTATCGGCGATATTTTTATGACGAAACAATGCGTAATGCTGAAACATAAAGCCAATATGGCGCTTTTGTACTGGCGTATTGGTCACATCCATCTCATCAAACAATATCTGCCCTGAATCAGCATATTCTAAGCCGGCGATAATGCGTAACAACGTCGTTTTGCCACAGCCTGATGGTCCCAGTAAAGTGGTCAGCTTGCCAGTCGGCACGGTGATATTGATATTATCTAAGGCGGTAAACTGACCGAATTTTTTATTAACGTTGCGAATCTCGATGCTCATAATGGGTTCTCTTATTATATCTTTGCTATGGTGGCAGATTTTTTGGTTACCGCATTTACATTATTAAATTAAATCTAATGCCAGCCCTTTCAGACCAAGTGTAGATAGTATTACTTATCCGAAATTTCAGCGGTTGTTGCATCAGTAGTATTGGTAGCCTTCGTAGCGTTGGCACTTACCAGTAATTCAGGCACACTTGCCAGCCGTTCGGACTTGGCAAATTTGCGCTCTTGTAGCTTAGTCATGACTTGTTGAATAAGCAACGTCACGAGCGCCAGCGCGGCAAGTAGGCTTGACAAGGCAAAAGCGGCGGTAAAGTTATAATCATTGTAAGCAATCTCAACCAGTAGTGGCATGGTGTTGGTCTCGCCACGAATATGACCAGATACCACACTCACCGCCCCAAACTCACCCATTGCCCGCGCATTGGTCAAAATCAAACCATAAAGTAGTGCCCATTTGATATTGGGTAATGTCACATGCCAAAACGTCTGCCAACCAGTTGCGCCCAAGGTCAATGCCGCTTGCTCTTCAGAGTCGCCTTGCGTCTGCATCAGCGGTATCAGCTCACGTGCTACAAAAGGGAAAGTAACAAACAGCGTTGCCAATACAATACCTGGAACCGCATAAATAACTTGGAATCCCATGCTTTCAAGCCAGCCGCCAATGGTGGAATTGAGTCCGAATAGTAAAACAAACATCAGACCTGCAACGACGGGTGATACTGAAAATGGCAGATCAAGCAAGGTGGTGACCAGCTGCTTACCTTTAAACTGATAGCGCGTCACTAACCATGCAATTGCGATACCCATCACCATATTAATCGGCAAGACGATAGCCGCGGTAATTAACGTCAGCTTAATGGCTTGCAGGGCTTCTGGGTCAACCAACGAGGCAATATACAACTGCCAGCCACCTTTAAAGGCTTCATAGAACACAGCCAGCAAGGGAATGACCAACATGATGACCATAAATAGCACTGCGATGACGATAAAGGTAAGGCGTATCCATGGCGTATCTTTAGTCGCTGCATTGCTCTGGTAGTCATAGCTATTAGATATTTGCATTAGCGAGCTCCTACACGGCGCGACAGTTTCCACTGCACAATGTTAATGGTCAATAAGATCACAAATGAGATCAGTAGCATAAATAATGCAACCGCAGAAGCCCCTTGAACATCAAACTGCTCTAGTTTACTAATAATAATGAGCGGTAAAATCTCTGATTGCATGGGGATATTGCCAGCGATAAAGATAACCGAACCGTACTCGCCAGTGGCACGAGCAAACATCATGCCTGCACCCATGAGTAAAGCGGGCAAAAGCTCTGGCAAAATTACTTTGCGAAACGTCGTAAAACGATTGGCGCCCAATACCGCGGCTGCCTCTTCAAATTCGACCGATAGCTCAGCGAGTACAGGCTGTACCGCACGGACAATAAAGGGGAAACTGACCACAACCAAGGCGAGCCAAATACCTATAGGTGTAAAGGCGACCTGAATGCCAAATTTATCAAACCACTGACCAATCAAACCATTAGGGGCATAAAGGGTCGCAAGCGAAATGCCCGTGACCGCCGTTGGTAATGCAAATGGTAAATCAACTAGCGCATTAATCAACGACTTACCCCAGAACTCGTAGCGTACGAGTACCCAAGCGACCAATGTGCCAAACACCATGTTGGTCAGCATCGCCAAAAATGACATCCATAAGCTTAGCTTGATAGCAGCAGTGACTTGCGGCTGACTAATCGTCTCCCAGAATCCAGTCCAACCCATCTGAGTCGTGGTGTAGGCCATCATGGCAAACGGTAATACCACCAGTAGCGACAAGCTAAAGACCGTGATACCCATGCTCAGGCCGAACCCTGGCAGCACATTGCGTTGGCGCAAACGTGTTAACCACCCTTTTTTTGCAGGGGCTTCGCTGGCAGGAGATGTTTTTGCACTCATAATGATGTCCTATTGCCTAACCAATCGTACTTAGCGATGATTACTATTTATTGTTATTGCTTCACGTGGGTTTTCACTATTGATACTTAAAAAGAGCACTTAACAGAAAGCATTTAACGATGATGTCGTCCATAAAACCATGCTATCAGGTAGTTATTAGTGTGCTTACGGTATAAAGGACATAGCGTATATGACCATGTCCTTTATAAGGTTCTGCATGACTAACGGTGTGACTGACTGCATTTGCTAGCGCAGTAGCTTCTCTTATGCACTTAGCAAGTGATTACTGCGGTGCGTTAATGGCGAGCTGGTCGAATACACCGCCATCGCTGAAGTAGGTACCCATGATTTCATCCCACGTGCCAAAGGCATCATTTGGACGGAAGGTTTCGATTGGTGGTAATTTATCACCATTTTTATCAAGGACGCTTTTGACGCTAGGACGCAAGTATAGATTGGCTGCTAGCTGCTGGGCAGGCTCGCTCCATAAGTAGTCAAGATAAGCTTTTGCGGCATCCGTTGTGCCTTTTTTATCTGTCACTGACTTGACAATCGCAACAGGGCTTTCTGATTTAATAGAGTATTTAGGATAAACGATATCTACTTTACCCGCACCGAAATCAGTGGCGGCAAGGTTGGCTTCATTTTCAAAAGTCACTAGGACATCACCAATACCACGTTGAACGAAAGTGGTGGTCGCGGCGCGCCCGCCATTTTCATAAACTTTGACGTTTTTGAGCATGTCTTTCACGTAGTTTTTGGCATTGGTCTCGTTTTTATCAAAAGCATGTAAGCCATAACCATAAGCGCCCAAGAACGCATAACGACCATTACCGGTCACTTTTGGATTTGCCATGACGATCTCAACGCCTTCTTTGGTCAAATCTTCCCAGTCATTGATACCTTTTGGATTGTCTTTACGGACTAGGAATACGATGGTGCTGGTAAAAGGAACGGCATTGTCTGGGAATTTACTTTCCCAATCTGACTCAACCAAACCCTTTTTCTCAAGTAACTCAATATCAGAGCCTTGGTTCATGGTAGCGACATCTGCTTGCAGACCATTGGCAACCGACAGCGCTTGTTTGCTTGAGCCACCATGTGACTGCTTGATTAGAATATTGCTGTTTGGATTTTCCGCTTTATAATGCTCAACGAATAATGGGTTGTAGTCTTTATAAAAGTCACGTGCCACATCATATGAGACGTTCAGTAGCTCAATATTTTGACCTTCTGTGGCAGCGGTGCCATCTGCATTAGCAGTCGTCTCTGTCTCGCTATTGCTACAGCCAGCCAGCCCCAAGGTTAATGCAACGCCTGCAATGCTCAAGACGTTACGTTTTTTACTTTTTTGTTGATAGTGCAAAGCGTATGTCATAAATCCCTCAAAGGTATCTGTTAAGTAATGCAAGTATGCTAACAGTGCCATCTTATTATGTTTAATGATGAATATGCGTATGTTATTGCCAAAATGGAATAACAAAGGGATAAATACAAGGTTATCAATCACTTAAATAGTATCGTTAATACATAACGCTGACACACTACTAACTACCCGCTCTGGCTCATACAAATTGAGCACTTTGAGTATGTATCAGGCCATTGACAATCTCTTGATAAACGGCTCCCTACTTCACTCTTGCCAGCTGATCAAAACGCCCACCATCGACAAAGAAAGTGCTCATGATCTGCTCCCAATAACCAAACACTGCTACCGGCTCAAAAGTCTCAATATCAGGCAAAGTTGCTTTGTGAGCTGCCAGCACTTGTGGGTTACTTGGACGCATATACATCTCTGCCATCAGCTCTTGTGCTGGGGTGTCCCATAAGCCTTTTAAGTAAGCATTCGCCGCTGCCGTCTTGCCGTCTTTGTCAGTGACGGCTGTTACGACCGCCACTGGGTTCGCAATCACAATAGAATAACTGGGATAAATGATATTGACCTGTCCTTTGGCAAATTGCTTGGCGGCTAAATGCGCTTCATTTTCGGTCGTGATGAGCACATCGCCCAGCCCGCGCTGAGTAAAGCTGGTCGTTGCGGCGCGTGCGCCATTGTCATAAGTGACCACGTTTGCCAGTAGCTTTTTGATAAAATCATCCGTTTTGGCAGGACTTTGCATCGTTTCTTTAAATTGATGTAATCCGTAACCATAAGCACCCAAAAACGCATAACGCGCGGTGCCACTGGTTTTCGGGTTTGGTATCACTACGTCGATATCGTTACGCGCCAAGTCCGACCAGTCTTTGATGTTTTTGGGGTTACCATCGCGCACCAATAACACCATGATACTGGTATAAGGCACCGCATTGTTCGGGAACGCTTGCTGCCAATCAGCTGTGACCAAGCCTTTTTTCACCAACAGATTCATATCACTTTCTTGGTTTAAAGTGACTACATCTGCTTGCAGACCATTGGCAACCGACAATGCTTGTTTGCTTGACCCACCATGTGATTGGTTGATATTGACCTGACTGTCTGAATGCTTTTGTTGATAATCTGCGCTAAATAAAGCGTTATAATCTTTATAAAAATCGCGTGATACATCATAAGAGACATTTAATAAACTGATATTTTTTGCATCACCTGTCGCGTTCGAGCCGTCTTGTTGAGTGGCTTCGGTAGGATTACAGCCTGTCATTAGCATGGCAAAGGCTAGTACGCTACCAACTTTAACACTGATATTGGCTAGCGGCATTGGCGTCTTTTTATCCTCAATAAGGGTATGCAGGTTAGCAAAATGACTCTTTTGAGATATTTGCTGAATACTTTTGTTATCTGGTTGCATGGGTGCTCTCGATAATGTTGATAATAGAAGCGTTTTCCACAGCATTAACAATCTTATTAATGCTCATAATTCTTTGGATGCGGTTCTATGGATAATGAGAAACATGCTAACAGCATGTGAGTCAAATGCTTAGTGACAAATGCGCTTATCGAGTGATTAACTTGGCATAAGTCATTTTATTAATTATTTTACAAGGCTTATTTTTTCTAAGTATTTTGCGCTATAGTGATGAGCAGACACTTTTGAGTAAGTAATGGTATTGCTTACTATATAGACGAGCCTTTATGTAAACGATACTATCTCTTGTAGTGGTCAACTAATATCCTTACAGCCATGCTGTTAGGCGTTGCGTTTAGATAACGACCATTCCTCTTAATCACTCCTTTATCAAAGGTACTTAAATGATCATGTCTCCACCTCGTCACTCACGCTTTTTTTCAGTATTTTTCACCACATCGGCGGCTCTGTTTGCCTTAAGTGGCTGTAATAACGTGACACCTAGCGTGAATCACCAAGCTATAAAACAACCGATAACCGATGTCATGCCAGCTGTGCAAGCAGTCGTTGGAGATTATGCTGATGAAGGTTATGAAAAGCGCGCGCAAGGCTATGATTGGGTTGGCGTGATGGTACGAGCAGATGGTGATCGACAGATTGACATTAGAGTTCGCTCACGCAGCGATATCAAAAAACCTACTTGTCACTTCGATGGTAAAGCGACATTCATGGGGCAAGATACTGCTCATGGTATGATTTTTCAGTCAAAGGTAAATGACAGCACGGCTTTTTTTCAATTTAAGGATGACACCCTCATCATCGACAGCCCAGACAAGTATGCACTGAACTATTTTTGCTCAGGTGGAGGCTCGCTTGCTGGAGAATATAAAAAGCTGGCAGTAGGTTTGGAGATTTAATAGTCATCGCTAGCATGTGTTAGGACGTGTTTTTCATTTCAAAAGTAGTGATAAAAACAAAAAGGTGCCAGACAATAAGTCTGACACCTTTTTTATGACTGGCTTAGTACGGGTTATTTATACTGATGATCTGCCCTTATACCGCAGATGCACCCGTTAATTTAACTTCAGCACGCTCTTCTTTTGCAATGCCGGCATAGTAGTCACGCAAAATTTGTAGTATTTCTGGACGGCTAAAGTTATCTGGTACATCTTCGTCTTCTGATAGCGCTTTACGCAGCTTAGTACCTGACACTTTAACGTGCTCAGAGGCGTCATGCGGGCAAGTTTTGTCTGATGCCATCGCGTTACAAGCGTTACACCAGAACGTCCAGCCAATTTTGAGCGGTTGGGTGATAAGGTCGTCTTTACCAACGTGTTCAAAAATAGTTTGCGCATCAAACGCACCGTAGTAATCGCCGACACCCGCATGGTCACGACCGACAATCAGATGGCTACAGCCATAGTTTTGACGGAATAGCGCATGTAATAATGCCTCACGTGGGCCAGCATAGCGCATATCCAACGGATAGCCTGCTTGGATAACGGTATCTTGTCTAAAGTAGTTGTCGATCAAGGTTTTGATGGCTTCTTGACGAACTTCTGCTGGGATATCGCCAGGTTTCAATGCCCCTAATAATGAATGAATCAATACACCATCACAGATTTCAATCGCAATCTTGGCCAGATATTCATGTGAGCGGTGCATTGGATTACGCGTTTGGAATGCCGCCACTGTTTTCCAGCCTTTAGCATCCAAAATTGCGCGCGTTTCTGCTGGCGTTTTGTAGATTTCTGGATATAACGTTGGGAACTCACCTTCGCTAAGTACTTCAACACTACCGGCAATATTGACGGCTTCTTGGTTTAATACTTGTTGTACGCCTGGATGCTCTGAATCCGTGGTCGTAAATACTTGCTGACACTCATGCTCTTTATCGATGGTATAAGTCTCTTCTACCGTCAAGATACCCATGACTTCGCCATCTTGAGCGACCAAGGCTACTTTGTCGCCTTGACTCAAATTATCCGCAGTCTCTTTTGGCGCAGACAAAGTGATAGGAATTGGCCAAAACAAGCCAGCGTTTTCACCGCTTTGCAGACGCATGTTGTCTACCACGCCCTGCCAGTCCGCTTGATTCATAAAACCATTTAACGGAGTAAAACCACCAATACCGAACATGATTAAATCACCACGCTCACGTGAGCTTAGAGTGATGGTCGGCAATGTGCTGGCAAGCTCTAATGCTTGATCACGTGCTGCACCGTTTAATAATAGTGGCTTAAGCTCTGCACTACCATGTGGTGGAACCAGCTTTGATTTGAATTGTGATTGGGTTTGGCTTTGAGTTTGAGACATATAGTTATTAAAACCTCTTATAAAAAGAATGGTTGGAAGAGATGAGCAAAAATGCAAAAGCGATTAAATGTACAAAACTGAGAAGAAAGCCGTCGCTAGATAATAAGTAGCGTACTAGCGACTGGGCATTAAATTTGATACGCATAGGCTACCTAACTTTCGTTATGAAAATTTATGCTGTGTTTGGATATGGATATGTCTGAAAGGAATTTATGTTTCTGGCTACAAGCTTATATGATGTATAGCTGAATTATTTACATTGCGAACGGCAATAAAACCTATTACACACGCAAATCATTTTCGTCGCTGATTTTAAGATTAAAAACAAAACTGAGATTACGTCATGTATCAATATAATTACGCTGACCAGACTTTGGTAGAGGAACGAGTTGCCCAATTTCGCGACCAAACCGAGCGATTTTTGGCAGGTGAGCTGCCAGAAGAGCAGTTTTTGCCGCTGCGATTACAAAACGGCCTTTATATTCAGCGTTATGCACCGATGTTGCGTATCGCTATTCCTTACGGGCTACTTGCCAGCTACCAATTGCGAAAATTGGCTGAGATTACCCGTAAGTATGATAAAGGCTATGGGCACATGACCACCCGTACCAATATTCAGCTGAACTGGCCAAAACTAGAAGAAGTGCCAGACATTTTGGCTGAGCTTGCGACAGTACAGATGCATGCCATCCAAACCTCAGGTAACTGTATCCGTAATACGACAACGGATCCTTATGCGGGTATCCATAAAGAAGAAATTGCTGACCCACGCCCTTATTGTGAGATTATCCGTCAGTGGTCAACCTTCCACCCTGAGTTTGCCTTTTTACCACGTAAATTTAAAATTGCAGTCATCGGTACCGAAGCGGATCGAGCTGCGACGCAAGTCCATGATGTGGGTCTGCACGTCGTTACCAATGACGCAGGCGAGCTTGGCTTTGAAGTGATCGTTGGTGGTGGCCTCGGGCGTACCCCTATTATCGGCAAAACGATTCGCAAGTTTTTACCTCGTGAGCATTTACTCAGCTATCTCGATGCCGTTTTGCGCGTTTATAACTTGCATGGTCGCCGTGATAACAAGTACAAAGCCCGTATTAAAATTTTGGTTGATAGCTTAGGTGGCGATCAGTTTGGCAAATTGGTGGAGGCTGAGTGGGAAGCACATACTAAAGATGGCCCGCTTACCTTGACTGAAGAGAATTTTGACACCGCTGCTAGCTACTTTAGCATGCCTGATTATCAGTCATTTGATGCGCTCGCAGTACAATCAGAGTTGCAAGCACAATTGGCAGACAATAAAGATTTCGCTGATTGGTATAAGCAAAACACCGTGGCACATAAGGTGGACGGTTACCGTGCGGTAGTGATCTCTTTAAAAGCCGGACTGGTGGACGGTCGTTATGTGCCATCAGGTGACTTGAGTGATGCGCAAATGGATGCGCTTGCCGATTTGTCTGATCGTTATAGCTTTGGTGAATTGCGCGGTACGTATCAGCAAAATCTGGTATTCGCTGATGTGCAAACCAATGAGCTTTATGAATTGTGGCAGCAGCTAGCAGAATTGCATTTAGCGCGTGCCAATATCAACACCTTAACTGACATGATTGTCTGCCCAGGTTGGGACTACTGCTCGCTTGCCAATGCAACGACGCATAACATCGCTGAACAAATCGAAAAGCAGTTTGATGATTTAGATTACTTGTATGATCTTGGTGATATTCGCCTAAACATGTCAGGCTGCATGAATGCTTGCGCCCATCATCACACAGGTGATATCGGCATCTTGGGTGTGGACAAAAAAGGCGAGCACTGGTATCAGATTAGCCTTGGCGGTAACTCTAGTAATGACGCCAAATTGGGCAAAATCTTAGGAAAAGCGGTGCCAGCGGATGATGTGGCCAGCACGCTACAAACCATTTTAGATGTGTATCTCGATATACGCGGCACTAACGAACAAGATGTTGAGGGTTTTGGTGACGTGATTGACCGCGTTGGTATCGCCCCCTTTAAGGAGAAGGTCTATGGCTAATCATCATGTGCTTGATAGCCATGGCGCAGACATCAGTGGCGAAGATACTTGGCAAGCGCTAGCGACAGCGCAGCTGCCTGACGGTATCGCGTTATCAAACCTGACCTTACTTGAGCTGTTACACAAACAAGAAAAAGTTGATGTACTTGTCCCACTAGCAGATTTATTAAATGCTGATGGCAAACTGGCAAACGGTTTGCTCGCGCAAGTATTGGATATCCTCAAGCAGCACAGCAGCCGATTGGGTGTGTGGATCACATCCAACACCGATGCTGATGATCTGCCTGATGTAAAAGAATTTTTATTGACGCAAGACTTGATCGTCATTCATGTCCCAAGTTTTGTAGACGGTCGCGGTTTTAGTTTTGCACAGACCCTGCGTCAGCTTGGTTATGAAGGTGATATTCGCATGGCAGGCGCGTTTGGTCGTGATCAAATCGCTTATTTGCTGCGCGCTGGTGCTACTAGCTTTGTACTCAATGAGCATGATGCTAAATCTGATATTAGCCAAGCCTTCACTGCCCTAGCCAGTAGCTATGATGGTCGAGACGCTTCAGCATTACCGATGTTCTCAAAAAACTGATTTTATTATTCACTATCAAATCGCTATTTTTATATTAACAATTATTAAGGAATGTATTATGAGCCAATTACACCCAAACCTAGATATCGACCAAGCAAACCAAGATTTGCAAGGTAAATCACCTGAGCAAATCGTTGAGTGGGCATTGACGCAAGCCAAAAACCCAATCATCACCACCAACTTCCGTCCTTATGAGTCAGCGATCTTGCATTTGGTTGCCAAGCAGCGCCCTGACATCACCGTATTATGGGTAGATTCAGGCTATAACACCGATGCGACCTATCAGTTTGCCAACAAATTGATTCGTGATCTTGATCTCAACGTCGTGACGTATATTCCAAAACAAACCGCTGCCCATCGTGACGCCACCATGAATGGCATCCCAGGCATTGACAACCCGCAACATGGCGAGTTCACTGAACAAGTGAAACTTGAGCCATTCCGCCGCGCGCTAGATGAGCTAAAGCCTGACGTGTGGTTCAATGCCATTCGTAAAGATCAAACGGAATTCCGTCAAGGTCTTGATGTACTTAGCCTATCAAAAGATGGCGTGTTAAAAGTAGCACCATTGTTTGAAAACACTGACGCCGATTTAGATGTTTATCTCGAAGAGCATAACTTACCGAATGAATTTGATTACTTTGATCCGACGAAAGTAGAAGAAAGCCGTGAGTGTGGTTTGCATACGCAGTTGTAATTTTAGCAGCAATCCATAAAGTAAAAGCCCTCTTATGATTTAAGAGGGCTTTTTTTATTTTCATATTCGATTCAATATTCAGTCCCACAAAATTTGAATCTATAATCCAAGCGCTAGCGCTACTGCCAAAACAATGAGAACACACGCAAGTATCAAAATTATCGAGCTAACTGCCAACCGCCTTTCTCATCCCTTTTACCCATGACTGCCAAAACCAACACTAGACTTAACATCAGTAATAAGTACCAAGAGCCCAGCTTACCCCAACCTACCATATGCCATACATTCGCTTGTGACGGATAACGCCAAATATTGGTAAAAGTAGCAATATTTTCTGCCAACCAAACCAAAAAAGCGAGGAACAACAGTAATGGTAAAAATGGACATTGATATTGCTTGGTATCACGCAATTGAAGATTATTTTTGTGATGGATTTGAAAAAACACTCTGGTTTTCCAAAATAAAACTACTGAAGCGATGAACAATATATTGCGAATATCAGGGACAAAAAACTTAGTGAAGAAGTTGGCATAAGAAAAAATAACCAATACACTCACCCATAGTAAACGTGGCAAGTCGGTAAAAGAGGCATTAAACAATCTTAAGCCACGCGCTAAAAAACTACCTACGGCCGAATACATAAAACCGGCAAAAAGTGGCACAGTGGCAATTCTAAAAATGGATGGTTCAGGATAGTACCAAGAACCAATTTTGGGATGGGTTAAAAACAGCTCCATTGCCATGGCCATGATATGAAAAATAGCAATGACCCATACCTCACGCGGTGTCTCTAACTTGAAATAAACCAAAAAGACTTGAATAATTAAAGCGTATCCCAACAAGAGATCGTAGCGATAGATGCCAAGAACCGACCAGCTTATTTGATGAGTCAGTACAAAAGCCAATAATAAAAGGATGCCAAACAAAGCAGACGCTAAACTTAGCACGGCGCCACGCGGAATAATGTTCAACACCTTAGATTAGCACTACAATCATATTGACTACCGTTTATTGCTTTAACAGCTCGCTTAATACGCTATGGTGAACCATGACATACATCTTACTCTTCCTCACAATAGCTTATTATATAAAGTATTCATTAGAGGCCGCCAAACTATAGCAAATACTCCGCTTAATAGACAATTTTCTATTATTTTTGAATATCTCTATCTGTATAAAGAAGTCAGCATTTGAATAATTAACGTTTCTTGAACGTTTTATTGTCTAACATTGCGGTATTCTATGGCTTGCCTCAGTGGCTGCTCGGCATTAAACCGACGCTATAAAGCCGCATCATGGACAAAGTTACTCATCCTTTTTTATTTCCTTATAGGCACTCGCGCTCATCAATATGGATATTTATTATGTCTTTTATAAAAAAAATCGATTCACTCTATGAAAAACTGCACGATAAGCTACCAGCGGTAGGCAAGACCGCCTCTTTTTTAACTGGTACGAGTGTTCTTACTGCCAATAGTGCGATGGTGGGTCTGCCCATCTGGACTTTGGGAGCGGCAAAAGTATTGACAGGAGCAAAAGCTGCGGATGATGCGCTGATTGCGATTACCAAATACTGGATTAATAGTAATAACGCCGTCATTGATCATGCCCTACCTCATAAAGACTGGCGCATTAACCTGCCTGACGACCTGAGCGAAGACAAGCAGTATCTATTGGTAAGCAACCATCAATCGTGGGTTGACACCAGCATTGTGCAATATATCAGCCAAGATACGCTGCCTCTGACACGGTTTTTTACCAAGTTTAATCTGATTTATATTCCTGTTATCGGTCAAGCCTTTTATTTCTTAGACTTTCCGATGATGAAGCGCTTTTCTGCCAAAGCGATGGCCAAGAATCCAGAGCTTAAAAAACAAAACCTGCTTGAGGCTAAGCGTGCTTGTCGTCAATTAAAGGACAAACCTTTCGCGCTATTAAACTATTTGGAAGGGACGCGCTTTACTAAAGAAAAACATGACCAACAAAAATCCCCTTATCAGCATTTGTTAAAACCACGGGCTGGCGGTTTGTCATTAGCAATTAATGCGTTAGGCACTGAGTTGGATTCTATCTTAGACGTGACCATTGTCTACCCAGACGGCGCGCCTGACTATGATGATTTATGGAAAGGCAATATTCGCCGTTTGGGCGTCGATGTGACTCGCTTAAAGATACCAGACGAATTATTTGCTGCCATCATGGACGGCGGCTATGACCGTGATGAAACCACCAAAAAAATGATGTTTGACTGGTTAGAGGATATCTGGCAACAAAAAGATGCCCGTATGACTAAGATGCTGAGTGAGTTTGAATAGGTTTTGGCATCCGGTTAAAGATGTTTGATATTCTTACGCCTATCACGTAAATCAAATGCCTTACGTGATAGGTCAAGTTCATCACAAGATCAGACTTTAGCTTAGCTCCAAATTTTTCTGTAAATAAATAGTTATAAGAGCTAAATCAATGCAGTCGCTGTCCTCGTTTATCGATATAGTAGCCTTCGCCATCTTTATAAACATAAGCTTTGCCGTCAAGGAAGGAGTCAACTTGATCATAATCAAAGGGAATGACTGTCTGTCCTGCTTTATTTAGATAACCACCTTTACCATTTTTATGAACTGCAACCAGACCTTCAGAGAACTTGTCACTCAAATTATAAATTAAAGGAATGACGATATTGCCTTTTTTATCAATAAATCCCATTTTATATCTTTCGACTGTACCGACCTCGTACGTTGTTTTATAAGCATTATTAACCAATGCTAAGCCGTCAGAAAACTTACCAGCGGAATCATAAGAAAAGTCAATAATTCCTTCACCTAGTTTATTGATATATCCGTATTTTTTGTGAAGCTTGACTGGCGCTAGACCTTCTTGAAAGCTACTGGCGTAATCATATTGTAAAGAAATAATTTGCTCACCCTTATTGTTAAAGAAACCCCACTTGTCATCTTTAGCAACAGCAACCAAACCTTCTATTAAATAATTTACATTATCGTATTCTATCGGTATGACTAGCTTGCCTTTATCATTCATAAAGCCCCACTTATCATCCTTTTGTACGCTAACCAATCCCTCTGAAAACCCACCTACTTCATCATATATTATAGGAATAACGACTTTATTTTTTTTATTGACGTAACCCCATTTCCCACCTTTACTGACGGCTATTAGATTAAATTCAAAGCTGGGACTCACTTCATCATATTCTATGGGGATTATTTGTTCATTCATTTTGTTAATTAAGCCCCACTTACCATTCAGGCTGACTCGCGATAATCCTTTAAAAAAAGCATTGGCATCGTCATACTTAACTGGAATGACTATCTTATTATTCTTATCAATAAAACCATATTTATCATCTTGCTCTATTCTTGCCATCCCTTCATAAAAATCATTATCGCTCTCATAAACCATTTCCTTTGTATCGTCTTTCTCTAATTTAGACTCTAAATTGGTTGCGGCTTGACCATTTAGCATCAAACCAAAGGATAATCCAAATATAGCAAAAGAATATGTTATTGGTTTTCTGCGATTATTGTTCAGAATCATGGTTCTTATCTTCACTATTTAAATTTCAAGACTGAAATTATGTCTTATATTGACTAAGATTGCACATTCTAATCTATTCCCTTTTACACCAAAAACCCTCACCAACATGACAAAAACGAATATGCTAATGCCAATTCGCTACGTGAGCGTATGCCTGTGATACATCATAATAGCGACATACCTTACATTGAATGAATTACAGGTAATCCTATGAACACCTTTCCATTATTTTTTAAATTAGAAGGTCGCAAAGTACTTATCGTCGGCGGCGGCGATGTGGCGCTACGTAAAGCGGATTTGCTCAGCCGTGCTGGCGCGTGTATTATTGTCCTTGCACCAAGCATTAGCCACGAAATACAAGCCTTGTTAAGTGATAGCAAGCACGAATTGATTTATAAAAACTATAATAAAACCTATATGACAGACTCGCGCGTCATTATTGCTGCCACTGACGATGAGACACTTAACCATCAAATACATGCTGATGCCACTGAGCTAAACATTCCAGTTAATGTAGTCGATACGCCCCATTTGTGCGATTTTATCTTCCCCGCGATTGTTGATCGCAATCCAATCGTGATTGGCATATCGTCAAACGGCAAAGCGCCAGTGCTGGCACGTCTATTGCGAGCACGCCTCGAAACCTTGATTCCGCAAGGTTATGGTAAATTGGCCAAGCTGGCTGGCGAGTTTCGAAGTGAAGTCAAAGCCAAAATTCCAACATTGACGGGACGTCGACAGTTTTGGGAGCGTGCCTTTGAGGGTCAAGTCAGTCAGCTGATGTTTGCCGGTAATGAAAAGGAAGCAGCTGCGCAATTAAAGTTAGATCTAGATAGCACCACTGCGGCAATCACTGCAAAAAATACCGCAGATGATAATGCGCTTAGCACTGTTGCGGAATCCGCTTCAACCTCTGCTCCCGTGATATCAGATGCGCCAATAGAAACAGAAAACGCTATAGGCGAAGTCTATATCGTTGGTGCAGGCCCAGGTGACCCAGAGCTGCTCACTTTTAAAGCGCTGCGTTTGATGCAACAAGCGGATATCGTCTACTATGATGCGCTCGTCTCACCACAAGTATTAGACCTATGCCGCCGTGATGCTGATAAAGTGTTTGTTGGCAAAAAACGTAGCAATCATGCTGTGGCGCAATTGGGCATCAATGAGTTGTTGGTCAATAGCGCAAAAGAAGGTCGCCGTGTGGTGCGCCTAAAAGGCGGTGATCCCTTCATCTTTGGACGTGGCGGCGAAGAAATTGAGAGTTTGCGTGCGCACAGTATCCCTTATCAAGTCGTACCTGGTATTACCGCTGCCAATGCCGCCGCAAGCTATGCTGGCATTCCATTGACTCACCGTGACCATTCGCAGTCGGTGCGTTTTGTCACTGGATTTTTAAAGGCTGGCGCACCCAATAGCAATTTTAAGAGCTTTTTGAATACGGATGAAACAGTCGTCTTTTATATGGGGTTGCATTCGCTGGCGCGTTTGACGACAGGCTTGATTGATGCAGGGCGCAGTAGCGACACCCCAATCGCCATCGTCTCCAATGCCAGTATGCCCAATCAGCAGGTATTAACGGGAACGCTTGCCGACATCGTTGAGTTGCAAGAAAAAAATCAGCTACCCACGCCAGCCTTGCTCATTATGGGAGACGTGGTCGCACTCCATCATGATTTGGCTTGGTATAATTTGCAAAATCAGCAGAAAAACAACAATAGTGACACTACAGCTAGTAACTGGCTACGTGGTGGCACAGCGGCTACACCAAAGGCAGATCATACCAGCCAGCAAGCCCATGCGTTATCAATGGTGGCCAATTTAGCAACGGCTGATGATGGTTTGGAGCAGTTAGTGATTGGTTGAAGTATGATTTTAAATTTCCAAAAAGCCCTGCCAGTAGATTAGCAGGGCTTTTGAGTATAACGCTATTGATCTTTTATGAGCTATTCGTTTTTAACAATTAAGATTTGGTCTTTCGTTTCTCAATGACTTTTATTAGCGTGCTATGAATTGATGATGCATCAGCAGGCGGATTGCTAATAGGTGTATTCTTGATGAGCAAAGTGTATTCATAATTAGGTTCAAAATCAAAACCTTCTATACCACTATATCGATACTCCCAGTCGGCGTTAGCTTGTTCAGCAGGCTTAGTCAGTAAACATGATTGCGGCGCAACACCGACACAGTCTACTTGATGGTCAGCGATGATGATTTTACGTAAAACATAAGGCATCGCATGGACAGTAATGTGGCGCTTACTATCTATCTCTGATTGTAATGTCGATTGCTCTCCCATCACTTCAACATAATCGCCTATGGTTAATTTCTGCATTTGATGGGCGTTTTTCTGAGCAAAGTTGGCTTTACTGATTTCTGCGGTATACGTCTGTCCATCCTGAGCGACGATAGTAACTTTTTGCTGCTCTCTGTCTTGCGAGATGACCTCAGTCACTTGACCAATGATTGCGTCAGAATGACTCGGTTTAATCGAATGGACAAACGCGGTGCTATCTTTTATTTGACTCACACTGGTTTTATTATTCATATTTGCTTGCTCATAACTGCTACAAGCAGCCAAAAAGGAAGTGGCAATTAAAGCCAATGTGCATAATCTGATAAACGACATAACATACCCTTATTAATAATGGCTTGGATGTTACTAAATATGGACCTTTTCTAGTACCATTTATTTGTTACTTAATACTATTAACAATCCGCTTTGTTAATCAGCTTTTTTAAATAGCCATTATTTTTAATAAACGTTCATCGTTTCATTTACGGCTCAATGTCACTACTCATTCGTATCCACTTTGCTTTACTGTTAAGTTTATAACAAAGCAAATCGCACCAATTCTTGCTAGAATAATCGATGTCTTTTATCCATCATGAAGCTCAATTATGCCTGTATCTACTACCAAACCTCTCACTATCCTTCATACTTCCGACTGGCATTTGGGGCGCAGGCTTTATGGACGAATGCGTTATGACGAATTTGAATCGTTTTTAGATTGGTTGCAAGACACCATTAGCCTGCAAAAAGTGGATATATTAATTGTTGCTGGTGATATCTTTGACACCATGACCCCAAGCAATAGAGCTCAAGCGCTATATTATGAATTTTTAGGAAAAGTTTCAAAATCATGCTGTCAACATATCGTTGTTGTGGCAGGTAACCACGATTCACCTACATTTTTAGATGCGCCCAATCAAGTATTAAAGTTTTTAAACGTACATGTCATTGGTATGGCTTGTGAAGACTTAAATGATGAAGTGTTGGTTCTAAATGACGAGCACGATATTCCGTATTGTATCGTGACTGCCGTCCCCTATTTACGTGACCGTGATGTTAGAAGTAGTGGTGCTGGCGAGTCGGCTGATAGCAAAGATGCCAATGTCATCAAAGGCATTCGTGCTCATTACGATGAAGTGGCTAGCATTGCCAAAGCCAAGCAATATGAGCTTACTGAGACTATTGAGCACCATGTTCATAATGTTCCTATTATTGCTACAGGGCATTTATTTGCGGCTGGTGGCAGTACAACAGCAGATGATGGCGTACGTGACTTATATGTCGGTAACTTAGGTAAAATATCTGCCGATATGTTTGATGAGTGCTTTGATTATGTGGCGCTTGGACACTTGCATGTGCCGCAGCGCGTTGGAGGACGTGAGCATATTCGCTATTCAGGCTCGCCTATTGCCATGGGTTTTGGCGAAGCTCGCCAGCAAAAACAGGTATTATTGGTACGGTTTGGTAATGAAAAATTCATGAATGATAGTGTTATTAATAGCTCAGACCTACAAACGGAAGTTACTCCTGCGGAAAATAAGAAAACCTTGAGCAGTACTAAGAGCAATAACGACTTTATGGATGACTTATTTGGCTTTGAAGATACTTCTAAAGAGGAAGTTATATCGTTATCAGAATCAGAAAGTAACGACCCTCTAAGTAGTAATCACCAGTTATTACCTCAACTTACGAGAGATAAAAACCCTAGTAAAGATTCGACATTGCTGCATCACGACACTGACCGTGACATGCAAGTCCTCTCTGTCCCCATTCCTTGTTTTCAGTCATTAGCGCAAGTCTCAGGTGATATGCAAACCATTGAGACAACCATTCATACGCTGACGCAGTCGTGCTCATCGTTAGAGTCAACTTGGCTTGAAGTTATTTATACTGGCGATGACATTGTTGCCAATCTGCGTGAACAAATAGAAGCTATAGTAGACGGCTTGCCATGTGAGGTACTGAAAATCAAAAACCTTTCCACTTATGATAAGGTGCTCAATCAAGAGTCAGCCTCTGAAACCTTACAAGATTTAAATGAGTTAGAAGTATTTGAACGCTGTCTGACGCTTAATGAGGTAACAGACGCGCAGAAGCTGAGCCTACGCGACGCTTATGAGCAAATACTGCATGCCATTCATCATACAGACAGTAGAGCAGAATAATGACCGAACAAAATTGGGATACAAAGTACGAAAAATTAAAACCGATTATTGATTGGGCTATTAAAAATAATATTTCAGAAGACATTATTCCAAGAAGCGTCAGACAATTGGATCAAGTCACAGAAATAAATATGGCGTCCAAGCAAATAAATGATCTGCCCGATAGTTTTGGCAATCTTATTAACCTTACTACGCTTGATGTGAGCCTTAACAACTTAACGACCTTACCTGATAATTTTAGCAACCTTATTAATCTCACTAAGCTTAACCTGAATTTTAATAGTTTGAAGAATCTGCCTGATAGTATAGCTAGCCTGACACAACTAACTCAGTTAGCTTTTGCAAATAATACGTTAACACACTTACCCAGTTGTATTTACAACCTTACTAAACTAGAAGTTCTTGAAGCTTCTGATTGTGGATTACTTGAACTACCAAGCTGGATTGGTGCACTACAGCAACTAAAAACACTAAGTGTACATGAAAATAACCTCTCCTCTCTGCCTGATAGCATTGGTGATCTCACCGCGCTGGACGAGCTGATGCTATCTGACAATAAACTCAAAGAATTACCAGATAGTATGAACAAATTAACCCAGCTTTCACTACTGAGTATTGGTAACAACAGCTTCAGTCAATTCCCTGAAATCATTACTGAGCTTTATCTATTAGAGCATCTTGAAATCTCTGAAAACAACCTGTCTCACATACCTAATGATATTAGTAAGCTTACCGAGCTATCTATCATTAATGCTAGCGATAACAATCTTACTCAATTTCCTGAAGCTTTGTATAATGTTCCTTCACTAGTAAATATTCATCTGCCTAATAATCAGATATCAAGTATCACATCTAATATCTCTAATTTGACACAATTACACACGCTTAATCTGGATTTTAATCAGCTCACTGAACTTCCAAGATGCACACAAGTAACACTGCTTAGCGTAAATAACAACCAAATTGAGCGATTACCCAATAGTTTTAGGGATTTTTCTGAGTTATACGGATTGTCGTTGAATAATAATAAAATCACTGAGTTTCCAAATGACATTCAAGTAGGTCTATTAACACTTAGTGGTAATAAAATATCCATATTACCTGACAGTATTGGCAATATATCGACGTTGACTGTTCTAGCACTCGAAAACAATCAAATAACCACATTGCCTAGTAATATAGGCTGTCTCCATCAATTAGCAGTTCTTTTACTAGACAACAATCAACTCACTGAACTTCCAGATAGTATTGGTGATTTAATAGAGTTAGAGCAACTGACACTAGACAACAATCAACTTAATGAGTTTCCAGATAGTATTGGCCAGCTAACTAACCTCAGTGTACTTAATTTTGAACACAATAATATTAAAGTGCTACCTAAAAGCTTTCAAAAATTAATTCAGTTACCCAGCCTT
The DNA here is from genome assembly GCF_904846655.1 of Psychrobacter sp. NC44. Lineage (NCBI taxonomy): Bacteria > Pseudomonadati > Pseudomonadota > Gammaproteobacteria > Moraxellales > Moraxellaceae > Psychrobacter > Psychrobacter sp. NC44. Next base: position 69,803 of record NZ_CAJHBN010000016.1, read on the forward strand.
ATTGTCATCTTGGATGACTACAAACCCTCTATATTCAAATCTATAAGTAATTTTATTTTCCGTTTTTTTATCAAGCCTTTTAAGCGAATCCCTGCTTAATAATGATGACAAAAAATAAAACACCCTAATTTTACTACCAAATTTTATAAGACCCTGCCATGCGCCTAATAGAATTACGCCTAAAAAACCTAAACTCGCTCAAAGGCGAGTGGCTTATTGACTTCACCGACCCCGCTTTTATTAGCGAAGGTATTTTTGCCATTACCGGACATACTGGCGCTGGCAAGACTACCATTTTGGATGCGATTTGCTTAGCGCTATACAGTCAGACTCCGAGACTGGGTGATATCACAGGTGCATCTAATGAGATGATGACCCAAGGTACTGGCGAGTGTTCAGCTGAAGTGGTTATAGAAATTGGCGGTAAGCATTATCGCTGCTTTTGGTATCAGCATCGCGCGCATAAAAAACCCAAAGGCAAGCTTGCCTCTATTATCCATGAGATCAGTGACGTTGAAACAGGTGATATCTTAGAGGATGCTAAGTCTAAAACAGCGCCGTTTATCAAAGAACTCATTGGCATGGATTTTAGCCAATTTACGCGCTCAATTATGTTGGCGCAAGGTGGTTTTGCTGCTTTTTTAAAATCAGATACATGGGAAAGAGCCGCTATTTTAGAGAAAATAACTGGCACTGATATTTATGCGCAAATATCTAAAAATGTCTTTGAGAAAAAACGGGATAAGGAGCATGAGCTTGCTAAATTGCAAGCTGGTGTGGATAGCTTACCCTTATTGAGTGCTGAAAACGAAGCACAACTGATAACAGAACTACAAACGCAGCAAAGCTTACAAACAACGCAGCAGCAAGACTTTGATACCATCACTAAGCAACTGGGCTGGCTAGATGACGTTGCGAAATTAAAGCAAAGCTTAGCGCAAAATCTCACCGCACTGACCAACGCCACACAAGATGAGCAAGACTTTGTTCCCAATGCTTTGCGTCTAAATGCGGCCAATAAGGCGCTTGAGATTGAAGGCGCTTTTCAAGCACTGACGCACAGTCGTGATATAAGCAAACAACTCAGCAATGAACAACAGGATTTACTTGATAAAATCCCTACTCAAACAACATTATTAGAGCAAGCGACCACGACTTTTAACGTTGCCAATACCTCTGAATCCCAACTGGAAAATGAGCTACGCGATACCCAGCCCATCATCGATAGCGTGCGAAAAATCGATACCAAAATACAGCAGCACACACATACGTTAGCCGCTGATAATCAGCGCAAAAACATCTTATCATCGAGTATCCAGCGCTTATCACAAGAAATAATGATACATCAAACAGCAGAGCAAGATATTAAGAGTGAGCTGACTCGTATCGCAAGCTATCTAGGCGAGCGTAGTGCGCTAAATAATATTGATAGCGATATTATTACCTTTAATAATAATTGCACTCGTATGAAATCATTGCTACAGAGCAATATTCAATCAAGTGACAATAAACAGGCGTATCAACACTCAAATAGCCAGTTGCAACAACAACTTTCGACTCTCAATCAGCAACAAGAAGCAGATAACAAGCTTATTGAGCAAAAACAACAAGTACTTAAAGAATTACAACAGCAGCAAACGGCATTATTAGAAGATAAGTCACCAAATGAGCTACGTGCTGATATTGATTATATAGACACGCTTACTCAGCACAGTGAACAAATACGCCTTGGACTCCAGCAACTGGCTGACGTTTCAGAAAGAATAACTATTGTTAGCGCAGCTGTGCCAGATATCCAACAAGCATTGAATACGCTTAGAGATATAATAACTAATCATGAATCAGCTATTAAAGGCGAAAAAACTCAACGCCAAGACAAGCAAGACTATCTTGAAGCACTACAGAAAGTTGCTAATCTTGAGAATTATATTATCGAGTTACAGGATGGCATGCCATGTCCATTATGCGGAGCGCTTGAACACCCCTACGGACAGCAGCACCCACTATTAGAAAGTCATAATAGCCAACATGAGACCTCATTAACGGAACAAACACGGCAACAGATTATTAATATTGATATGCGTATAGATAATATGACGCACGAATTATCAGATTGTCAAAGTCAATATGCTGGCAAACAAAACCAGCTGCAAAATGAAAGCAATCAACTCGCCACATTACGCATGCAAGCGCAAACGCTTTGTAGCGATATCAATAGCTATATCGAAAATAATATCAATTCTGACACTGCTATCAACACTATTGTTCAGCCTATAAGTGATATGAATAATAAAATACTGTCAGTTACTCAGTATTTAGCTGGCGATGCTGCCGACAGTATAAGCACAGACCCACAGTTGCTTAGCCATTTATTATCTACCGTCAACGATGTTAAAGCAGCACTGAGCCAAGAAAAAGAAAGGATCAAAAGTACGCTTAACCAATATGACAGCTTCACTCAAACACTGTCTGAGACGACCGAAGCGCTTGATAATACTCAAAAACAACAGCAGCACTACCATAATGATAATCATAAGATAACCACTGATATTAGGCTCAACACTCAACGAATAGACGACATAGATCGCGTGCTACAGGCAAGTTTTGTGGAGCTGACCACAGTAATAGCTGCGGTAGCGACTGTGGTAGAAACCTATCCGGCTGATCAATATCAAAATCATTTAAGCAAGATATCTGATAATGATTCAACCCATAGTGTAATAACAGATTCTACTGCAATAAAAAATACTTTATCAATATTAAACAATAGCATTCAAGATAAAATAGTTGTTAATCAACAGGATAGTGATACATATATTGGTCATTTGCGCCAGCTAAGTTTGGGTTTAAAACAGCTGAAACAGTACTTTCATGCTCAAAAAGACAGCGCCCAAACCTTACAAACGGAAAGTAGTAAATTAACCACTCTAATTGAGGCCAAGCAAGTACAGTTGGATAATGAAAATACTGAGCTTAATAAGCTTAACAACAGTATCGAAGAACAAACAACAGCGCTTAAGCAATTACAAGACGATAGAACACAGAAATTCACTGATAAAGATCCTGATGAAGAAAGCAATCGTTTGCATACAGCACTTGATAACGCGAAGTCCAAAAAGGTAGAAGCACAAAGGCAACGAGATAATAACGAGCAGTTGCTGTTGCAACTACAGAATCGTGCCCAACAACTATCAACTGATCTTAGTAAGATTTCTATCACGCTTAGCACACAGGAAAGTGAGTTTTCAAGCGTGTTAATACAATCGCAGTTCGATACTGAAACTGATTTTTTTAACGCTCGTCTGCCGAAAGCGACACGTGATACGCTCCAACAGCAATACGCCTCTATTGAACAGGCTTTAAATCATGCCAACATGCAATTAAAACAGACGCAGCATGCATTCGATGAAAAGGTATCTTTGGCATTAACTGAGCTGACAGATGAGAATCGAGACAGTCTTGCCAGTAAGCATACTGAACTCAAGTTAGAGAATGAGCAGCGATTGGGCGCAATTGGGGCAATTAAGCAGCGACTAATAGACAATGAACAACAAAAAGTGGCGCAAACAACGCAAAATATTGCCATAAATGCTCAAAAAGAAGCCTTACAAGTGTGGCAGCAGCTGTATGAGCTTATCGGTTCAGCAGATGGTAAAAAATATCGCAATTTTGCACAAGGTTTAACCTTTAAAATTATGATTGACCATGCCAATATTCAATTGAAGAAAATGAGTGACCGCTATTTGCTAACACCCGATATTAATAATCCGCTAGAGCTCAACGTTATTGATAATTATCAAGGCGGTGATATTCGTAGTACCAAGAACCTATCAGGTGGCGAAGGTTTTATTATCAGTCTCGCTCTAGCGCTTGGCTTATCACAAATGGCCAGCCAAAATACGCGGGTCGATTCACTGTTTTTGGATGAAGGTTTTGGCACGCTTGATGAGGAGTCATTAGATATTGCCCTCGACACCTTAACCAACTTGCAACAAGAAGGTAAAATCATTGGTATCATCTCTCATGTGCAAGCGCTGAAAGCACGCATTTTTACCCAAATTCACGTGAAGAAGCTCTCAGGTGGTTATAGTGAAATAAGTGGTCAAGGCTGTAGTAGAGTCACCACTAAAGATGCTGTTTAAAGTGTGAAAGAGATGAAAGGACTATGATGATATTATTATGATGCTAAGTAGAGTTATACAGAGTGTGGGTAACGCAAAGATTGCTAACGCCCTGCCCGTTGTTTTAGTTGGAGTCTTGGTTATCGCGACTGGCACCGCTCAGGCAACCATCAGCTGCGCTGGTTATTTACCGAATAGCTATTTTGAGCGTATTGAAACTAACGTACCCTTTGCTGGCAAGTTAGTCGAATTAACAGATGGGTCGCAGCAGCTACAAGATTTAAATGGCACCGTTATTCTCGATGGATTGACAGACGGCTATATATTGATGGATAAGTATTTATTGGCTCAGAAAAACGGAAAATATGGTGTCGTAAACGCAGCTGGCAAGATAATTGTGCCTTTTGAGTATGACGATATTCAAACTGAACCTGATATAACGACCAGCTTTATTGTCAGCGTTAAGTCATCAGAGGGCAATACCAAACAAGGTATTATCAATCGTCATGGCGAGTGGGTTTATCCGTTAGCAAACGCTCATATCCAGCATGCGCACTATGATCCTGATTATGACCAAGATTATTTTTTAGTAACGGATAATGCAGCGAGCAATCATAAAAGTCTGACAGGACTACTTGATGATAAAGGCTACTGGGCGGTGATGCCGCAGTACGAAGCCATTAATCCGCTTAACGCTTGTACGGGTCAGCCTTTATATCTGCAAGTAAGTTTGCAAGGTGAGACCGCACTGATTGACCAAAATAATGACGTCATCATTCCATTTGCAGCCAATTAGCATATAGAGTCCTTTAATAATAACGCCAATCCACTACTATTTTTGCGCAGCAGCTTATCTCATGAGATTACTGATGACATAGCGACTGCTATGAGTGAAGATATCCAAGAGTATATTATTAGTGCCGACATTGTTGCTGCTAATGGTAAGCTGACTTTTTCCTCTAATGCGCCTATTAGAAAACTGCTCTATCATCAGCTTTATACCTTTAAACAGGCTGGCAAGGTTGGGCTGATTAATGATAAAGGTGACGTGATACTAACACCCAAATTTGACAGTTATCGCGATGACGCGGATAAAGTATGGTTTGAGAACAATGGAAAATTGGTACGTTTAAATACCCTGATAACAGTAGAGTAAATATCTAATTTTGGTACTTTGTAGATACGATCGATAGTATTAATCAATAAAAAACCCCACCGTTAGCTTATAACGGTGGGGTTTTATGTCAAAGACCATTGATTTATTTAGGCGTTTTACTTAGTCACTAGTACTTAATAGTAATTACTTAATAACTAATTACTTAGTTACTAAACCGCTTAGCTCACTCATCAATACTGACAACGTTGAAAGACCAATTTGACCATTTTCATCATTGCTATGCAGATTATCTAACTTGCTCATCTCTGTGGTGACTGACTCCAAATGATCTAAGTGACGTGAACGCCATTCACCAAATGCTTGCTTCGCATCTGGTTTAGATAATATGGCATCCATCAGTAGACGTAGACTACGTGACAGCTCGTTCATCAACGCATGGCGCGCGCGGCGATCCCAGTAGTCTTGCTGTGGTAACGTGGCGATGTTGTCCATCATCCAATCTAACTGCAAGACGTGATAGGCATCAAAGTACAACGTTGCAATCTCATCAACAGGACGCTCATATTGCTCAGCGAGCAGTGCGGCATCAAGTGCATCAACATGATAAGGCAGCATCGCAAACAGCGCGGCATCATTATTAGACAGATCATTCTGCATCAGGCTAGTGGTATCTTCTTGCAAGTATTCTGCAAATTGTTGCTCAATAAAGCCGCCTGATTTGGTTAATTTCTCAACACTATCACTAAAGCGACTGATCATGTCAGCGACTTGCAATTCTTGACCAAAGGCATTTATAAACCAAACAACACCTTGCTCAAGCGCGTCACGTAGACGCAGCTCAAGAGTTAGCAGTAATGTAGCATCGACTTGATTGTCCAGTGCTTCAAGCGTGTTCCAAGCTTTTGACACATTGAAGACATCACGGCTAATCGCATAACCACGCACGATGGTCGCCAGCGATTGGTCTGTTTCCTCATAAAGACGGAACAGTGCTTCAATACCCAAACGATTGACCACACTATTGGTCAAATAGGTGCTGATAATCTCACGATGTAAGCGGTGTTCAGTCATCTCATCAAAGAACCGCGTCGCCAGCTCATCAGGGAAATACTTACGCAACTCATTGATAAAGTACGCATCATCTGGCAAGTCTGATGATAACAAGTTGTCATACATCCACATTTTGCCATAAGCCATGACAACTGCCAGCTCAGGGTTGGTCAAGCCAGTATCTGCTTTTTGACGTTTGGCAATTTCTTCATCTGATGGCAGATATTCAATCGCCCGATCAAGACGCCCTTCACCTTCTAACATCTGAATAAAACGCTGATGATCACTTAAGTTAGCCGCCGCACGAATGTGGCTAAGCTCAATGGCTTGTGGTTGAAGGTAGTTTTGACGCAATACCAGTTCTGCCACGCTATCAGTCATGCTTTCAAGCAACTCATTACGCTGCTTTAAAGTCATGTCGCCTTGCTCGACCACTTTGCCAAGTAAGATTTTGATATTCACTTCATGATCTGAGCAGTTTACGCCGCCTGAGTTATCGATAGCGTCGGTATAAATGCGACCGCCCGTTTGTGCATATTCGATACGCCCTTGCTGGGTAAATCCTAAGTTACCACCTTCACCAACGATAGCCGTACGTAGCTCATTGCCGTTGACCCGTACCGCGTCATTGGCACGGTCGCCGACATCAGCATGGCTCTCATTCACGCTTTTCACATAAGTACCAATACCGCCATTCCAAATAAGATCAACAGGCGATTTTAACAACGCACTGATTAACTCATTGGGTGCCATGCTGTCTTCAGCGATATCAAAACGCTGTTTCATCTCAGCACTGAGCGTGATGCTCTTATCTTGGCGGGAGAAAACGCCACCTCCTTGGCTAATAAGTGACTTTTCATAGTCATCCCACGTCGAACGCGGCATGTCAAATAAGCGGGCACGTTCTGCGTGTGAAGCAGCAGCGTCTGGATTCGGATCAATAAAGATATGTAGATGGTTAAATGCAGCGACCAGCTGGGTATGGGTTGATAGCAGCATGCCATTGCCGAATACGTCACCACTCATATCGCCAATACCAACCACGGTAAAGTTATCACGGTTTTGAATGTCCATGCCGCGCATACGGAAGTGACGTTTGACCGACTCCCAACCACCGCGTGCAGTGATACCCATGGCTTTGTGATCGTAACCAACCGAGCCACCTGAGGCAAAGGCATCGTCGAGCCAGAAGTCATATTCAGCAGACAAGGCATTCGCAATATCAGAGAAGCTGGCGGTTCCTTTATCAGCCGCGACCACTAAGTACGGATCATCTTCATCATGACGCACGGTGTTGGCTGGCGGGACAATTTTTCCATCAACGATATTATCCGTCACATCAAGCATGCCGCGTAGGAATGCTTGATAACAAGCAATGCCTTCGGCTTGGAATGCATCGCGACCATCTGCCATGGTTTTGGTTTTGACGATAAAACCGCCTTTTGAACCAACAGGAACAATCACCGCGTTTTTGACCATCTGTGCTTTGACCAAACCAAGCACTTCGGTGCGGAAATCTTCCATACGATCTGACCAACGCAGACCACCACGAGCCACTTTACCACCGCGCAAATGCACGGCTTCAACACGCGGCGAATACACGAATATCTCAAACATCGGTTTTGGTTTTGGTAGATTAGGAATATCTGCTGCCAAAAACTTAAACGATAAACGATCTTTACGCTGACCATCGCTATCGGTTTGATAGAAGTTAGTGCGTACCATGGCGTTAATTAAATCTAAATACCAACGCAAGATACGGTCTTCATCCAAGCTATCCACACCTGCCAATGCCGCCGTGATTTTCTGTTGAATCTGCGCGGTTTTTTCTGTGCGTTCACCTTCACTGTATTTAGGGTTCATACGGGCATCAAACAAACTACCGAGCGCCACGCTAATGTCGCTATTTTTTACTACCGTTTGCTGAATATACGTACTAGAGAATGGTGCTTTTGCTTGCATCATATAGCGTGACAATGCTCGTAGCACCACCACATCATAAGTGTCTAAATTGGTCGTTAATACCAATTCGTTAAAGGAGTCACTCTCAACATGTCCCGCCCAAATCTGTTTGAGACTGTCTTCAAACTGACCACGAACCACTTGCATGTTGACAGTATCGACATGCTCTAGTGTCAGTTCATACTCTTGCATCCAAATGGGCTGCTCTGGCAAATCAAACTCATAGGTTTGCGCTGAAATGACAGACACACCAAAGTTTTCAAGGATTGGCAGGACCTTAGACAAAATAACAGGCTGTTCACGACCATACAGTTTTAGGTGTAATTGATTGCTTGCATCGCCCGTTGACTGGTATAAATGCCAAATCATCGGCTGTTCTGCTGTCAATACAGCCAAACGCTTGGTGTCTTCAACCGCAGTACGGGCATCAAAACGCTCTTGATAAGCGGCAGGGATATAATTTAAGAAGCGACGGTTTAAAGCATTGGCTTGTTGCTCACCCACATTATCCAGCAGCATCTTTTGATAGCTGTCGCTCCATGATTGCATTAAAGCAGATAGTTTGGCTTCAAGTGCAGCAGTATCGACGTCTTTCACTTGACCTGGCACCGTACGCACATGGACATGCACACGTGCGTGAGCTGATTCATTGAATTCTGTGGTAAAGCCTGATGATGTGCCACCGTAGGCTTCTTTTAGGACGTTCTGTACTTTGATACGTAGCTCGGTGTTGAACTTGTCGCGCGGGATATAGACCAAGCATGAGACAAAGCGCTGATAATGATCCACACGGCTGAATAGGCGCAGGCTCTTTTTATCTTGCAATTGGCTGATACCAGAAACGATAGGATATAGCTCTTCAACGCTGGCTTGAAAGAGGTCGTCACGCGGTAAGGTGTTAATCACATGCATCATTTTATGGTGTGCATGACCGTCACGTGGCAATTCTGCCATCGCCATAATCTTATTGGCTTTGTCACGTAATAGCGGAATTTGCTGTACCGTTAGTTGATACGCTTGTGAGGTCAATAGACCAATAAATCGATATTCACCAACCAGCTTACCATTGTCATCAAACTTATGAATACCCAAAAAGTCCATATATACGGGACGATGCACAGGCGATACACGGCTTGATTTGGACAACATCAATACTCGCGGTTCAGTCAATAGTTGCTTTAATACTTTTGGCAATTGGCTAAAACTTTCTGACAGTTTATCTTCTTCGGCACCGCGTAATAGACCAAGACCACTATTACCAATGGCGAATAAATCTAAATCAGCAGGTTCAGCATTCACTTCGACAGCCTGCCCGCCTTCCAAACGGTATTCACGATAACCCAAGAATATAAAATGATCGTCTAATATCCAATCTAAAAATGCTTGTATCTCTTGCTGCGAGTAAAAAACTTCTGGCAGTGGCTTGTTTGATAGCTCAGCTTTGATATCCGTCAACTGCGCACGCATCTGCTTCCAATCGCCAACGACTGTATCTAGCGTATCAATTTTTGCCAATAACATTTGCTGTAATGCAGCCAGATCTTCATCATCTTGATAGGCAATTTCACAATGAATCAAAGACAAATGAGAGGTCGCGCTTTCATGTGCGCCTTCGACATGAGTAATATGACCATTATCATCACGTGCAACACTGACAATGATGTTATAAGTACGATGAACATCGATACCTTCAGACTCAAGACTCATCAAAATCGTATCGACTAAAAACGGTCTGTCATAGGCAACAATTTGAATAACCGTATGTGAGCTATGAAAATGCTGCTCTTCTGCTTTGGGGTTTAGCACCTTCAGTTGTGGCTTGCTACCATCATAGGCTTGGAGCAACGTAAAATGATGTAATACCATGCCCGCTAGGTCAGCATTACTGATAGTCTCAGCTGCCTCTGCGTGCAATGGCTGATAATAACTATGAATAAAATGATCAAATAATGATTTGTCTTTTTGTACATAACTGGTAGCAATATCGCTTATCTGGCTGATGCGCTCTTTTGCGATACTGAGGGAGTTTGGCATGTCCTTCATCCTTTTTTATAGATTTAATTTATCATTTATTTAAGTTTATTAATTCGTACTAACTAATGGCACCGCATAAATATGTGAAACATTATTGGTGCTGCGGAGCAGTATATCCATTTACGCAATTTATTCTGTTTTTTCTTGATATTTTAAGTTTCTCTCCTTTTTTCACCTTTGTTTTTAGGAATATGTCGCAATTGGGATTTAATGCCATTAATTTAGTGAAGTGTAACGTACATAGCGCGCCAGCTAAAGCGTACAACATCATTTCATGAATCAGCAACATGTCGATAACATTTGCTCATGAGACAGGTTTTTCCGTTTATTGATGATTAATTGCTGGCAAGTGGATACTCATGGCAATCGGTACGACTTTTTTGTTAGAATATGCCAGTATATTTGAGAGTGTGTGGCTAACTCATAACTAATTTTAATGCTAAGGGCAAGACGTATGATGAATATTTTGGTGATTGGTTCAGGTGGTCGCGAACACGCGCTAGCATGGCAATGTGCAAAAGACGATAAGGTCAATAATGTCTACGTCGCGCCTGGTAATGCTGGTACAGCGCTTGAACCTAAATGCCAAAACGTTGTCCTAGTATCTACGGGCGAGAACGCTAGTGAACATAGTGCAATCATCGATTTTTGCCAAAATAATGCCATTGATATGGTCATTGTTGGACCAGAAGCGCCTTTGGTCACTGGTATCGTTGATGCTTGCCGCGATGCTGGGATTCAAGCGTGGGGACCAACAGCATACTGTGCGCAATTAGAAGGTTCCAAAACCTTTGCCAAAGAATTCATGGAACAAAATAATATCCCCACCGCAGCCTACAAAGGCTTCACCGAAGCGGTAGCTGCCAAAGCTTATATCGATGAACAAGGTGCACCCATCGTTATCAAAGCCGATGGCCTTGCCGCTGGTAAAGGGGTCATTGTTGCAGAAACTATCGAACAGGCATATGAGGCCATCGATGACATGCTTGCGGACAATAAGTTTGGTGATGCAGGCAGCCGCGTGGTGATTGAGCAGTTTTTGCAAGGTGAAGAAGCGAGCTTTATCTGCATGATTGATGGTAAAAATATCTTGCCAATGGCAACGAGCCAAGACCATAAACGGGCTTTTGAAGGCGATACAGGGCCGAACACAGGCGGTATGGGAGCATACTCTCCTGCGCCAGTGGTCACTCAAGATGTCCATGAAAAAGTCATGACCCAAGTCATTCAACCAGTGGTTGATGCAATGAATAATGCTGGTCACCCTTATACGGGATTTTTATATGCAGGTCTCATGATTGATGAAACAGGTGACCCTTATGTGATCGAATTTAACTGCCGTTTTGGTGATCCAGAAACTCAGCCTATCTTAATGCGTTTACAATCATCAATGGTAGATTTGGTGGCAAAAGGTCTAGCAGGACAGTTGCCTAGTGATGCTCAATGGGATAGCCGCCCTGCCCTCGGTATCGTCATTGCTTCAAAAGGTTATCCTGAAACATCATCAAAAGGTGATGTGATTGCTGGCTTGCCAGAACTAGATGACAATAATGACAACGCTGTCAAAGTCTTCCATGCTGGCACTGCTTTTTCTGACAGTGATGCCATAGACCGTGAAAAAGAAGTGGTGACGAATGGCGGACGTGTATTATGCGTGACTGCTCTTGCAGATAGTATTTCAGATGCTCAGCAAGCCGCACTTGCGGTAACAGGTGCGATTAGTTTTGATGGTGCACAGTATCGCCGTGATATTGGTCATCATGCCATTGCTCGTGAAAACAGTTAAAAATAAATATTACTCAGGCGAGAGCTGCTCGCAGTTTTAGTCTGATACACCAAATTACTCTTAGCTTTTATGATTCGACCTAGCATCATGCTAGGTCTTATTTTTTGATATTATTTTTTACGAAATTATAGTCTGCAAACATATACTGCGGCTTACAAAGTAACTGCTATTGGCAAGCTTAGGCTCATCAACCAAATGTGCTTTATATGATACAATTTTGTACCCGTACATCGCATCTCCCTTGTATTGTAGGTTTTGAACCCACAAATCAATACCAACTGGATGAATGATTATATTTATGGCAAATGATACGTCTAAACCTTCTAGCACCAAGCAATCCATCGATAACTTAAAAACCTCAGGGTTTGATAGACGAATGTCGATTGCTAAAACCTCCTTAAATATCGGTCGCCGCTGGGCGGGTAATAGTGTGTCTGGTATGTTCTTAAATAAAGAAGCACGCACAGCACGCAACCAAGTATTTATGGAAGCCCAAGCAAACTACCTCGCAGAAGAGCTAGGTAAGCTAAAAGGTTCGGTCGTCAAAATTGGTCAAATGCTAGCGATTTATGGCGAACATATTTTGCCACCAGAAATCACCCGTGCCTTGCAAACGCTCAATGACGATACCGCTACGCTATCATGGCCAACCATGCAACAAACGCTGCAGCAATTATTGGGTGAAAAACTACATGAATTAGATGTCGATACGGTTCCTATAGGTACTGCGTCGCTCGCTCAAGTTCATCGAGCCACCGTGATTGCAACTGGCGAGCAAGTTGTATTAAAAATTCAGTATCCGGGTGTTGCTGATGCGATCAACTCAGATCTTGCTTTATTTAAGCAATTATTAAAAGTTAGTAATATCGTTCCGCAGACCCGTTCGCTCGATGCTTGGTTCGAAGAAATACGTGACCTACTCCATCATGAGGTGGACTATGAAGCTGAAGCCGCGACGACAGAACGCTTTTATGAACGCTTGAGTAATGATCCGCGTTACATAGTTCCCAAGATTAATCGCACTTATTCCAAAAAACGCCTACTCTGTATGTCTTATGAGCCAGGTATTACCGTAGTTTCTGAGGCATTACAATTATTACCTCATGAGCGTCGTAACGCTATTGGTCAGGCAGCCATCGAAATCATGATGCAAGAGATTTTTGTGTGGGGTGAAATGCAGACGGACCCCAACTTTGGTAATTATCTGGTTCGTGTCAGTGAAAATGAAGGCGATATCGATAAATTAGTATTATTAGATTTTGGTGCTATTCGTCAATTTGATAACAACCTTTTGACCATTGCGCATGGCTTACTAAAAGCGGGTTACCGCCATGACCATCAGGCGATGATGCTTGCGATGACGGGTTATGACTTCTTTGATAGTATGAGCAATAAAGTACGCTCTGATATGGCGTCACTATTTTTATTGGCAACTGAACCGTTTAGTGATCCAGCGACCAATCCTGATATTCCTATCGACTGTCTAGATAAGGACGACCGTTATATTTGGGCGAACAGCAAACTTCACTCTCGCCTCTCAACACAAGCCACAAAAGCGATGCAGTCTTTTGAGTTTAACTTACCACCAAAAGAATTTATGTTTATTAGTCGAAAATTTATTGGTGCTTATACCTTTTTGACGGTGCTTGACGCTTATACTGATTCCGATACTTTAGTAAAACCTTATTTATAGTTTTGATTGAAGCAAATTTTCTTTAATAGTAAGCAATTTTTGAACCGCCTTTTTGTGGCGGTTTTATCTTTTAGTATTTTATTTACTTAGGCTATTTTAAATATTACAAATTTGCACTTATATCGGCAAGATTGGTCTTGATTTATTAATTAGGCTATTTAACTTGATTCACAATATCTGCCTGCCACTCATCAAACCTAGTTTTATAACCCTCCGGCTTACGCATATTAAGCTCCCAGCATACCTCTCCACGGGCTAAATATTTTATTTCAAAATGCGTGCGCTGACTGTCATCAGCAACTTGATAGCGCTCATTAGGCAACGACCATATCTCCGTTGCTTGCTGCTCTGCATTATTGATATAGGCTTCGATGTTGGTTACTAGTACCACCTCTCCACCTACTTGCAAGCGTGACAATAAAAACTCGAAAAAAGGCATTTTTAGCCATTGCTGGTTGGGATTGTGCTGTTCAGGATTGGGGTACAGTATGAAGATTTGACTGACACTATTGGGTTCAATGGCATGCACAATCCATGCGATCGCATCAGCATGAATGGCAGTTAAATTCGGTGAATCTTGTAGCACTGCCAGTTTGGCAAAAGCGTCAAATTTATTTCGCGTACGTTCGATCGCAATCAGATGCTTATCGGTATTTTTTGCGGCGAAACCAAGCGCATGCTTACCCTTCCCTGCACCAATTTCTAATATTAAAGGGACAGCGCTTTTATTGTCGTGAATGATATTTGGCATGATAAAATCACGTGGTGCTGAAAGCTTTTCTGGTTGAAATGCTCGCTGTTGCTGATGTGTAAGCTCAATATTATCGCTCATCTACTATCCTTAAAGTATTTGTCTTTTGCCATTATTCGGGCGCATGCTATTATATAGCCAATCCACTTCAATAGTAATATAGCGACAGCGAGTAACGCGCTATCGTAGTCTATCAAGCGTATACGAGGTGAAAATAGATACAATTACCGACTGCCGCTCGCTAATGACGTTCATCATACAAATAAATCGAGGATACTCTCACCCTTATCATGACTGAATCTACCCCCCACACCTCCCCTAAAACCTATCCTTGCCCACGTTGTGGCACTAAAACAGCATGGCAAGACAATAAATACAAGCCGTTTTGTAGCAGTCAATGCAAACTTATCGACTTAGGTGCATGGGCAAATGAAGACTATACCTTACCTGCAGAAACCACGCCTTTTTCTGACGAGCTATAATCAACACCTTCTCTTTTAACTAATTTATCATTTTAAGGATGTTTTATATGTCTGCTACTTATCTGATGCCCACTTATAACCGTCAGCCAATCAGCTTTACACGCGGTTCAGGCAGCTGGCTATATACCAAAGATGACACGCCTTATTTAGATGCGCTGACTGGTATTGCTGTATGCGGTCTAGGGCATTGCCACCCGCAAGTGACTGACGCCATTCAGCAGCAAGCAGCGACTTTAGTACATACCAGTAATTTATTCGGTATCGACTGGCAAGAGCGTGCGGGTGAAGTGCTATGTACAGCCGCCCAAATGGACAGTGTGTTTTTTGCCAATAGTGGTGCTGAAGCGAACGAGGCGGCGCTCAAATTGGCGCGTCTATATGCCTATCAGCAAGGTTTTAAACGCCCAAAAGTCATCGTTATGGAGCAGTCATTCCATGGTCGTACCTTATTATCATTGTCAGCCACCGCCAACCCAAAAGCCCGTGAAGGGTTTTACACATTAGATGATGACTTTATCCGTGTACCCTTTGGCGATATTGCCGCGATTAAGCAAGCCGCGCAAGATCATGATGAAATTTGCGCCATCTTTGTAGAGCCTATTCAAGGTGAAGGGGGTTTAAATACTGCTGCTAACGGATTTACATATCTTGAAGAGCTACAAGCAGAGTGTGAAGCCCACAACTGGCTATTTATGCTGGATGAAGTGCAAACAGGTAATGGCCGTACGGGTAAATACTTCGCTTATCAACATAGTAATGCGCGTCCTGATGTATTGACGACGGCTAAGGGCTTGGGTAACGGTTTTCCAGTAGGCGCATGTATGGTACGTGGCCGCGCTAATGGCCTGTTTGGTGCTGGTAGTCATGGCTCTACTTATGGCGGTACGCCGCTAGCCAGTCGTGTAGTACATAGCGTATATGACGTATTGGCTAACAGTGATATCATGACCAATGCCGTAACCGAAGGGCTGTTTATTCGAGAGACGCTGGTCGATACACTAGGACAATATGGCGTCAGCAGTCGTGGTGCAGGTATGATGATTGGTATCGCTTTGCCTGAAGACATGGACTGTAGTCAGTTGGTTGATCGTGCGCGTGATGAACAAAAGCTCATCATCAATGTCACTGGTGGGCATGTTGTGCGCTTGCTACCGCCGCTTAATATGAGCCGCGATGAGAGCACACAAGTGGCTGAGCGTCTGATTGACTTGCTAAAACCATCATTTTAAATGATTGGTTACATGGTAATCCCCCCACTAAATAAGAACACTTAGAAATAGAGATTAACTGCTAAAATATATCAGCAGGAGAATCCTATGA
>NZ_CAJHBN010000017.1:0-69100 GCF_904846655.1 Psychrobacter sp. NC44
ACATAGACTAAATTATGTATTGCATTATATACGATCTATTACTCCGTATTGTGCATTATTGTTATGGGGGTATAATAGGAATAAATCTGCTGAACGCTGATAGAGCTGGCATGACAGTTTATTATCCGCCACAAAGAACTGAAATAGCGTATGGCAAGGCGGCAACGCAACTTGATCTGCTTCACCGGGATTCCAACCAGACACAATCAAACGTCTTGAATTGGGATTGGTTTTTATTTGCTCAATGACTTGGGTGATTTGATCGACACCATCATTATTGTAGCTCCCATCTTCACGCTGGCTTGCGCCATAATTGCGCCACTGATGACCATAGACAGGGCCTAAATCACCAGCAGGGCGATTAAAGCGCGCTGTCTGTTCAGCCGTTGACCACTCATTCCAAATGCGTACGCCATTGGCTTGTAGATAATCAACATGCGTACTGCCACTTAAAAACCAAAATAGCTCATAGACGATAGATTTAAAGTGGACTTTTTTGGTGGTTAATAATGGAAAACCGTCGTCTAAATTAAAACGGAGCTGCGCGCCAAAGTGGCTCAGCGTACCAGTGCCAGTACGATCGCCTTTTTCAGTGCCTTCAGTGAGGACAAGATGCAGCAAATCTAGATAGGCTTGCTCATTTTTACACTGCTTGTTGTTACCAATAATGGAGTTGCTCATGGTCATAAAATTG
Organism: Psychrobacter sp. NC44; assembly: GCF_904846655.1. Taxonomy (NCBI): domain Bacteria; kingdom Pseudomonadati; phylum Pseudomonadota; class Gammaproteobacteria; order Moraxellales; family Moraxellaceae; genus Psychrobacter; species Psychrobacter sp. NC44. Next base: position 695 of record NZ_CAJHBN010000017.1, read on the forward strand.
CTCTTCTACGCTATTAAAACGCATAGTTGTATTGTTTTTTAACAGGCTACTTGATGTGAATTAGTGCTTAATAAGCCGACTGCTTACCCCAGTCATAGATACCACGTTTGTAAGCGTATACCAGCATAATGAAACCAATAATAATCATGGGAGCGCTGAGTATCTGCCCTTTGGTCATCCAACCTAGTAATACGAATCCTTGGTCAGCATCGGGTTGGCGGAAAAACTCAATGATGAAGCGGCTGATGCCATAGCCCAATAAAAATACTGCCGATGCTGCCATACGTGGGCGCGGTTTTGATGAATACCACCATAGGAATAGGAATAATAATAACCCTTCAGCAAGTGCCTCATACAGCTGTGAGGGGTGACGAGGTAGCAAATACTGCCCATTTACTTCAAGCATCAACTCTTGCAGCTCAGGGTTGGTTTGCAATTGCTGCATATCAGTAGCAGCTGCTTGCGGGAAGTAGGTCAGCCAGTTGTAGCCACCGTTAGAGACGCGGCCCCATAGCTCGCCATTGATATAATTGCCAATACGACCAAATAATAAGCCTGTTGGCACGCAAGGAACGATAAAGTCCAGCACCTGAAACGGGGTCTTTTTATACTTACGGGCAAAATATAACATGCCCAGTAAGACACCAATCATGCCGCCATGGAAAGACATACCGCCTTCCCAGACTTTGAAAAGGTAAGCGGGGTTTTGTAAAAATTCACCGAATTGATAAAACAATACATAGCCGACACGACCGCCCAAAATGACGCCAAGTGCGCCAAAAAAGACCAAGTCGGACACCATGTCAGTGTTCCAATTATCACGTTTAGTACTGCGATACCAAGCCAGACCAAAGGCGGCGGCAAATGCCAACAAATACATTAGGCCATACCAGTGCACTTCTACTGGACCCAAAGACAGCGCTACAGGATCGTACTGAGGATGTATCATCATAAAGGCATCATAAATTTGGTAATAGAATGCTGCTCATAATAGCAAAAATAGCCAGTGAGGCATACCAAATTACGGTGAGGCTCATCTCATGGTAACAACTTATCTGCTACGGGTAACATCTAGAAAGAAAGCCAGAAAACCGCTAAGATATAAAAAAGCTGCTGAATATAAATGCCATCATAAATATTGCATCATTATATTTAATGAAGCGTTAGATACTGCGCGCTTGCGCTAATGCACCGTATTAATGGATTAACCGTATTTTTAAGGAATGATTATGCAAGCTAAGTTATCAAAAGTAGCAATATCACCTAAATTTTTACCTTCTAAAAAACAGTTGACGCCACTGGGTTTATTTAGCTTAGCGGCTTTAGCTTTGACTCCTGCTCAGGCCGCGAACAGTAGTATTGAGCAAGTGACCATTTATCAGGGCTTAGCGAGCGTGACTCGTGCGTTACCAATCAATGGTAGCGGTGAGCAGACGCTGGTTTTTTCTTGTCTGTCCCCTTATATCGATAAAGACAGTGTGAGCGTACAAGCAGCAAATGGCATCAATATTGGTGAAGTCGGTATCGAGACTTTAAGCGATGAGCAAGCAGCGCAGTGTCAGTATCAAGGTGAGGCGAGAGTGCAGACACAGCAAGATAATTTGGCAGTTATCAATGCTGAGTTAGAAGCGGCACGCTTAGCTAAAGCTTACTTGCAGAATTTAACCAAGGTCACGCAAATCAGTACAGATGGCACGCTTGCCAATAATGCGCGCGATCTGGAAACCCAAGCGGTCAGTATCAATAAACGCATACTAGAAATTCAGCAGCGCCAAGCCCGTGCACAAGATGCGCTCAACCAACTAATGGCGGGCAGCGCGACTTCCACTCAAAATAGTGTAACTCAAGTGAGTGTACGTACTGCCAGTCGAGTACCAAGCAGTGTAAAACTGCACTATCAAGTACGCGGCGCGGGTTGGGAGCCAACGTATCAAGCAAGGCTGAATACTGAAACCAAGCAATTAAATATCATTGCCTCTGCGGTTATTGCCCAGCAGACAGGAGAAAACTGGCTCGATGTCCCTTTGATGCTAAGCTCTGTCAATCCCAATCAAAACACCACCAGCCAATTACCACGAGTTGAGCGCTTTTCTTTATATGAAGAAGATAGAGAAAATCGGACTATATCTGTACCACCTATGGCGGAAAACATGCCTGTTGTGGTATCTGCAAGAGACAGCTATGGCGGTGCCTCGACACCTAACATGGCACCGCTGCCAAGCTTTACCGTTAGCAGTCAGAATAAAAACGGCATTACCGAATATCGCTTACCGCAGCGTATTAGTATTCCAAGCGATGGCAGGCGCGTACGGACGGTCATTGATGAGCAGTCGGGCAGTAGCAAGCTATGGATTCGTAGTACGCCGAGCGTGGAGGCAGCTGGCTATTGGTATGCATCCGCACCGTTCTTGACACCAGCTTGGGTAGATGGTTCGCTACAGCTATACCGTGATGATAATTATGTCGGGCAGGCGCGCTATAATTATCAAGCGCTCAAAGAGCAAGGTATCGGTTTTGGTATTGACCCTAATACTATCGTAAAGCAGATAGCTGATGAAGATAAGCAAGGTGATAAAGGCGCATTTAATCGCACGCAAACCTTGACTAAAACACAAGCTTATCAATTTACCAATCAGCACAACCGACCTATGCATTTACAAGTATTAGGCAGTGAGCCGATTAGCCGCGACGATAGTCTTAAAGTAACCATCACTCATACACCGCCAGTGACTGAGCGTGACTGGAATGACAATAAAGGTATGGTTGCGTGGGAGTTCGATTTACCAAGTAAACAATCGAAAGTCATACAGTCGACCTCTCAGATTAGTTATCCTGCTAGCAAAAACTTATCAGTAAACTAATTTGTCAGTGAACTAAGTTCACACTTAAATCAAGCTTGGCTGTTCGCTAAGCAATGACATGTTATTAAGTATATTTTTAGTAAAATTAGGAGTCTTATGTGTATTGTCGCCATTGCTTGGCAACTCTTTGATGAGCTGCCTTTGGTGTTATTGTCCAATCGCGATGAGTTTTTGCAGCGTCCGACAGAACTGCTACATCAATGGGAAGATAAGCCTGTTTTTGCAGGACGCGATGTACAAAGTGGCGGTACTTGGCTAGGTATTCATCAACAGCCCCATCAAGCCAATCATCAAGGTAGTCATCAATACAGTCATCAAGTGCCTCAAGAATATTATCAGCAAAACGGACGTTGGGCTGCGGTATTGAATTTTCGCGATGGCGTGCAGGCAAGCTCTGATGAGCGCTCACGCGGGGCGCTAGTCACGGATTTCTTAACCAGTGATATCAGCCCGATGGAGTTTGCACGGCAGATTAGTTTGCAAAACTATGCTGGGTTCAATCTCATTATTGGTGATATGACACAAGCCGTTATTGTCAATAATCGTGGTCATGCTCCTATGCCACTATATGCAGGACTGCATGTCATTTCCAATGGTCAGCCTGAGGACAGCTGGTTTAAAACTGAAAAGCTGCGAGGCAGGCTGCGCCAAGAAATATTGCCACTAATCGCTGAGAATAGCGAACCTGAGTACTGGCAAGAAGCTGCCTTTGCGGTATTGTCTGACAATACGCAAGCGCCAGTGAATAAGCTGCCGGAGACTGGAGTGGCTGTTGAGATTGAGCAGATTCTGTCTTCTATTTATATAGAGCCTGTCTCTTTTAATCATACGCAAAATAATTTGCCCACTTATGCCACACGTACCCAAAGCATTTTAACCCTGAAATGTCATTCTCGGTTGGCAGATTCAGCAGTAGATGATATTGCTAGATTAGTAAGCCGAGAGTGTCAGCATGATAGTCATAAGTAGCCTATGGGTTTTTAATCTATTAGCTTTTTCATCTACTCTTAATGAGGCTCACGTACAATTTTCATGAGAAGTTTGATACTACAGTTTTAATATCGAACAAGAGAAAATCACCAATCCCTTTATTAAAGAATGGATTTCACTTTAAATTACTATTTATATGGCGTAAGATAAATATATATGTCACTAAAGTTCATACCAGTTGAGTAAATGTTTATAAAACAAGGAGTGTAAAATGAGCATGATGAAGTCACTGATATTTATTGAACCAGGTAAAATTGAAATTGTAGATAAAAAAATCCCTGATGTAGGCCCAAATGATGCCTTGATAAAAATTACGACCACGACCATTTGTGGTACTGACATCCATATCTTTAAAGGTGAGTATGCCGTTGCAAAAGGCTTAACCATTGGTCACGAGCCAGTAGGTATCATTGAAAAGCTTGGTAGCGCAGTCATGGGCTATGAAGAAGGGCAGCGAGTCATTGCTGGTGCCATTTGCCCAACGTTTACCTCCTATGCCAGTCAAGATGGTTTCCCTTCACAAGACGGTGGTTATCTTGATGCAGATGGTAGATGTTCTTGTCACGGTTATAAAGCCACAGGCGGCTGGCGTTTTGGTAATCACATTGACGGTACGCAAGCAGAGTATGTGCTAGTGCCAGATGCGCAGGCCAATCTATGTCCAGTGCCAGATGGACTGACGGATGAGCAAGTGTTGATGTGTCCTGACATTATGTCGACAGGCTTCAAAGGCGCAGAAAACGCCAATATTCAGATTGGTGATGTGGTTGCTATATTTGCACAAGGCCCTATCGGTTTATGCGCTACTGCTGGGGCAAGGATTAAAGGCGCGTCACTGATTATCGCTGTCGATGGCAATAATGAACGTTTGGCCATGGCAAAGAAACTGGGAGCAGATATTACTCTAAACTTCACAGAAGTTGACGTGGTGGATGAGATCATGAAAATCACTGGTGGTCGTGGGGTGGATAGCAGTATCGAGGCGTTAGGTTTACAGTCTACGTTTGAGCAATGTCTCAAAATATTAAAACCAGGCGGTACACTCTCAAGCTTGGGTGTGTATTCTGAAGATTTAGTCATTCCAATGGCTCATTTCGCCTCTGGTCTTGGCGATCATACGATAAGAACGGCTCTCTGCCCAGGAGGTAAAGAGCGTATGCGCCGATTGATGAATGTCATCGAGTCGGGTCGAGTGGATTTATCAGAGATGGTGACGCATACCTATGCCTTGGATGATATCGTAGAGGCCTATGACTTGTTCATGCATCAGCGTGACGGCGTACTAAAAATTGCTATCAAGCCATAATTATTCCGAAAGATATAATCGCTATATAATAGAAGAGCCTGCATCTAAAGGATACAGGCTCTTCTATTACGTGTTACTTTTAATCAAAATGTCAGTTTATCCTATCAACAAGTGATTGTCTTGTTCAGGAATAATCAGCTCTTGTCTTAGAGGTAGCTCAGGCACTAGCTCCTGCAAGGCACGGCGATAAACGCCTCGTTTAAAATGAATCACTTGTCCAAGTGGGTACCAGTAACTGACCCATTGCCAATGATCAAATTCTGGTTTGCCCTCATCAAAGCGGATATGTTGAGTGTTCGTCTCATCTAAGCGTAGCAAAAACCACTTCTGTTTTTGCCCAATACATAAAGGGTGCTGTCCATGCCGCACATAGCGTTTTGGCAGACGATAACGCAACCAATCTTGCGTCACTGCCAATAAGTCTACATGACGCGGATGCAGGCCGACCTCTTCCCAGAGCTCGCGATACATCGCATCCATCGGCGTCTCCCCACGGTCGATACCGCCTTGTGGGAACTGCCAAGCGTTGTGACCAATACGTTTTGCCCACAGAACCTGCCCTTGTGTATTTGCCAAGATGATGCCGACATTGGCGCGAAAGCCGTCTGCATCTATCATGATTAAACCTTTTTAATTTATTTAAAATAGCTTATTTTGAGCTAGAACCGTGACAGCAATCATAATTATTATAAGGTGATGGTTGTCGATATTAGGTCAAAATAAGATTCATTACCGTTATTAAACCAAGAAACAAGCAAAATGTGTAACAGTATTTTGCTATAAAATGTTTCACGAGCTTAACTGTTTAAAATCAACCAGTTATAATTAAACTTTTGTAATGTTTTTTGGGGAACCTTACTGCAAAGATAGGTCCGAACTATAAGAGGATAGGTTTGAATAATAAACAGTAGGCGGTGTATGAGTGTTAATTCACTGCTAAGAAAATTTTAGTAAAAAGGTTTAATTGAAAATAAGGCTGCAAAAGACAAATAGGTGAGCCATTCATAATGATAATGATTTTGGATGATAAGGGCTCGATAAAATGTGCCATTGGCTTATGCTACACTAGCCAAGTAAAACATATTGCCAGAAAATAAAAATCGGGCAACGAGCTAATTAAAATAAGGAATGGTCAAGATGTCAGAGTCAAAAGCAAGTGTAACGTGGCAAGAAAAAAAAGCATTTATGGGCGTGTCACCATCAGGGCATAATGTACAGATCGATGCCGATAAAGAAAAAGGCGCAAGTCCGATGGAGCTGATTCTATTGGGGCTTGGTGGGTGTGCTAGCTATGATGTGGTAGCAATTTTACAAAAATCGCGCCAAGAGGTGACAGACGTACGTTGTGAGCTGACTGCTCAGCGTGCTGAAACTGTACCAGCTGTCTATACTGACATTCACATGCATTTTGTAGTGACAGGACAAGATGTCAAAGAAAGCCAAGTAGAGAAGGCCATAAAACTGTCCGCAGAAAAATACTGCTCGGCCAGTAGAATGTTGGTACAAGGTGGGGTGAACGTCACCCATGATTTCGAAGTGATTGCAGGGTAGGGGCAAGTATACTAATGAATGCACTTCTGGAATTAGTCTCTGATACCGCAGCGTCCGCCATTTGGGCGATGGTCGTAGCAAGTTTACTACCGCTTGCCATGGCATTGACAGCGAAAGCTATTGGCGGCTTTAATTTGGCTGACAATGCCCATCCACGTGATTTTTTACAAGGTACGACGGGCGCGGCTGCACGTGCTAACGCGGCCCAGCAAAACAGCTATGAAACTTTGCCAATATTTTTGGCAGCAGTACTGACGGCGATGCTGTTCTTCGTACCACAATCGATCATCAATATACTGGCTTGGTCATACGTGCTGATTCGTATCGGTTTTTGCGTGGCTTATATTACTAATTTGGCGACGTTTCGCTCCATACTTTGGGTGTTATCGATTGCCTGTTGTTTGATGCTATTCTATTTAGCGATTAGAGTGAGTGTTTAATCTTATTCGTTAGACAGATTGGCTTTAAGATAGTGCTGTTTTAAAACAGATTGCCTTTAAGATAAAAGCAGCTATTATTGGCGCACACTGGCTTGCAGTGCACTAATGATAGCTGCTTTATTTTTTTCTCTTTTAATACTGTCCCATAAAAATTTTGCTTCGCTATAGCCTTTGATGAGCATTGCTAACCACTGCTTGTAACGACCAACCAAGATAACTTCAGTTTTAGCCTGACCTTCCAAAAATCTTATCTGATGGGTGACCATCGCTTCCCACGACAACGTTGCTGCATTTAGCATGGCATCATCTGAACCGCAATCCACGCGAGCAACCAAATCGGGACGGGTAACCGCGCCGCGACCTAACATCAAATGTTCTGTACCAGCTTGAGTCATACAGTTTTGCGCGTGCTCGGCATTCCATATTTCACCGTTGGCAATGACTGGAATATCTAGCGTGTTAAAGCTCTGGATTTTGTCCCAATAGGCTGGTGGTTTATAGCCTTGGGTTTTGGTTCGTGCGTGAATGGTTAGCCAATCAGCACCACTGTCTTCAATCACAGCTTTGATATCATCCATGCGGCTGGTATCGGTATAACCTAAACGAATTTTGGCTGATACTGGAATATGAACGGGAACAGCTTGCCGCACCGCGCTGATAATCTGATACATGGTTTCGGGTTCATCCAACAATACGGAACCACCACGGTGGCTATTGACCGTCTTGGCAGGGCAACCAAAGTTGATGTCAATCGCCGGCGCACCAAGCTCGGCAGCATAAGCAGCATTTTCTGCCATGAGTTGCGCTTCACTACCGAGCAACTGGATATGAATAGGCGTGCCAGAGGCAGTTTTAGCATCATGACGCAGTTCTGGAACGTATTTATAAAATACATGCGCAGGCAATACGTGCTGAGTCACACGGATAAATTCGCTAACCGACCAATCATAAGGGCGACCCAAGTCCGATGCAATTTGCGTGAGAATTTGACGCATCAATGGGTCGGTTAAGCCTTCCATTGGAGCGAGCAGGCGGACGGGACTGGCGAATAACTGACGGATGGTATTTTGACGTATTTGAAGTTGCTGATTAGTATTCATGCTTGTTGTTCACTGCTAAAAGGGTGCTATTAAAGGATTGCCATAAAGACAGGTAGGCTAGAGGTTTAGAGTGGCAAATACAGAGAGTGACTAACTGAGAAAAATTAAGTATTACCAAAAATCACTTTTTTGCCTGTCTGCAAACCTGATATCAAGTCTTTAATATTATGGATGTCCAAATTGCTCTGGGCACGTGTGCAAGCGACGTAGAGCAAACGCAACTCTTCAGGGCTTATTTTGACCGCATTGGTCGTCACATCATAATAGAAATCATCGTCCAGCTGTACCTTTCCCCATTCGAGCCCTTTCGCCTTATGGGCAGTAGAGATAACATAGTCAGCATTTTCGATACTGGTGAGACTATTGACCGCTTGGCTCAGGACATTGGTGCCATGATCATCGACCAATTTCACCAGTGTTTTTAGATCACTGCCTTCATTGGTTTCAGAATACTCTTGTACATCGCCCCAATTATAAAAATATGCCAGTTCAGGTACACCGTACGCCGATTTACCATTCTTTAAATTTTCGGCTGCCTGACAAAATTTAAGCATACGATCGGTATCGGCTTGTAGCGCCACGCGGTGTCCCAATTTTAATCCAGTTAATAATTGCGACATTGCGGCGGCATTAGTGCGGCAAAGGATGGCATCTTTTTTACTATGTGCCATACCCTTATCAGTAGAAGATTGCTTATTCGGATTGCCTTTTAACGGGACGTCTTCTTGCAATGCTTTGAGCAAAGTATTGGCAATCTCAGCAATCGGTTCGCCAAAACGAAATGACTGGGTCAATAAGGTTTGTGGTAAGGGTAGTTTTTTCATCGCATTGACTGCGCCGCGCCATTCATAAATCTGCTGATGAGCGTCACCCACATAAATTACTTGCCGTGGCTGCTGGGTCAAAATTCCCATCATCAAGGGATCGGCATCTTGCGCTTCATCAAACAAAATAAAATCAGCGGGAATACTGGGTTTAGACAGTGCCCATAATTTAAGATAAATATCATGCCCGATACCAGCAGGATGGCGTGCATCAATAGACTGTAACCAGCGCTGCTCAACAGCAGGGTAGAGCATTTCACGCAGCTGCTCGGCATCAGAATCATCGAGCCAGCTGGGAAACAATATATGTCTAGGGGCAGGATAACTGGCATGGGTACTACAAAAATTGCTGACAGCATCACTGACGAATCGCGATAGTCGGGCTGGAGTGAGAGTAATATATTTGTTTATACCATCCATTTGCCGACGTACTTGGACGGGCTGCAAACCCAAATCATCACCCAGACGTTTGGGTGAAAAACGCGGCAATGACAGCTTAGCAGTGATATCGCGGGCGACATGCCGATAAGCAAGCGAATGAAAGGTGCGACATTCCACATGCGGTGGAAACTTTGAGCGTGCATCATTGGCAATCGTCTTGTTAAAAGCTAAATATAAGCCACGTCCACGCAAACGCTCACCAATCAGTTTTAAGGTCGTCGTCTTACCAGCACCCGCATAAGCCACCACTTTAAATGACTTGTGATCCATCGCCATGTTAAGCGCGCTCAGCTGCTCATCAGTGGGATCGCTCATATAAGCTGGCATAGATGCAGACATAAAAAATTACCTAAAAGAGTAAAACGGATCAAAAATGACGGGGGTAAAAAAAGCCACTGCATAGACAATGGCTGACTCATCATGTGCACTTGCAAAATGCTTGCAAGCGCATATGACAATAATACAAAAACTCATAGAAAATAAAGGTAGAAATAAGCAGGTTATAGTAACAGATTAGCGCGTTGGCTGTTTTTGGAATAAGTATCTGATAAGTGATGTTATTCTTTATTTAACCCTGTATCGCTTGCTAAGGCAGGACTGTGTTCTTCTTTAATTAATACTTTTGCTAAAAATAATCCTAGCTCAAACAACAACCACATCGGAATGGCGAGCATCAACATCGACACCCCATCAGGCGGTGTCACGACCGCAGCAACGGCGAAACAGCCGACAATAATATAACGGCGTTTATCTTCTAAGCTCTGAATGGAGACGACACCCGTCAATATCAATAGCAAGGTGACGACTGGAATCTCAAAGGTTAAACCAAATACCATAAAGAGTTTGAGTGCAAAACTTAAATAACTATCGATATCGGTCATTGGCAAGACGTTCTGCGGCGCGAACATAATAAAGAATTTGAGAACGCCTTTGAGTACAATAAAATAAGAGAAAGCCACACCCGCATAAAATAAAAATATAGAGGACATTAAAACGGGAATGGCGATTTTTTTCTCTTTTTTATATAAACCGGGTGCGACAAACGACCAGATTTGATACAAAATGTAGGGCATTGCAAAAAATGCAGCGACAAAAACAGTCAGGCGTATCGGTGCCATAAAGTTGGAAGTGATATCCGTCGCGATCATCGTTGCGTTGGCAGGCAACTGGGCAACCAATGGGTTGGACAAAAAATCATAGAGCTCGCGTGAAAATCCGACCAAGGCCAAGAATATTACCAGTACCGCGACGCATATCTTTATGAGATGTCTACGTAGGTCAATTAAGTGCTCAGTAATGGGCATATCACCAAGTGAGCTTAGGATATCGCCAGAGTCCTCAGTATTGCTGTCGACATTACCATCAATGGTAGCTGTTGAGGTCTCGATATCTGAATCCGCGACTTTTTCTTGACGGCTTTTTTTACGTTTAAATAAGCCCACTAATGACTCTCCTGCTCATGAACAGAAGCCTGTTTAGGTAAAGGACTGTCTATATGGCTGTTTAGTAAGATATCGGCTTTATAATTTGGTAAGTAGGGCGGTTGCGGCAAACGACGCGCTTTATCATAAGCACCAAGACGAAACCACATATTTTCCCACGGTCTAGTTGTGATGGTTTGAGACACTGGATTGGCGTTATCGTTACAGTCAGTTTTTAGACTATCATTATCACCTTGTGCCGATGACTGCTCAGGGCTTTCTGGTTTCTCAGCCTGTCTATTACTGTCATAGGCGTAGTCAAACGCTTTTGGCTGCACTGGTCGATTATCATCATTCTCACTACTGGCTTGACTACTTTGACTAGGCGTATTGTCATCCCCTGGATCAGGCGATGCTTTTAAATGCTGGTTTTGCGAGGATTCAAACTCTTGCATACTGCCGCGCATTTCCGCCATCTCGCGCCTCATATCTGCTTCAGTCTGGCGAATTTTGGCCAGCTCTTTTTGCATAAGCTGGCGGGTCTCTGCCAAATCAAGCTCAGCTTCGATTTCAGACTGCAGGGTGGATACCGTGCGGCGAATTTTGGCATACCATTGCCCAGCGGTACGCGCTGCCTGTGGCAGTTTTTCTGGGCCCAAGACGATTAGGGCGATAACACCAAAGAGGAGTAGTTCAGAAAAGCCGATATCAAACATAATGTTCCGATGTTACTGTCTAAAAGGTCACTGTCTAGATGCTATACATTATGCGTATCATCAACCTTGGTGGTTGTTGGGCGCTCTTCAGTGTGTGCGTTGCCATCATGATCGAGCACCACCTGCTTTTTAGCATGCTCGGTATTTTCGTCTTTGACCGCTTCTTTGAAGCCTTTGACTGCGCCGCCCAAATCTTTGCCAGCATTTCTAAGCTTTGAGGTGCCAAATACGACCACCACTACCACCAATAAAATCAGCCAATGCGTAATAGAAAAACTACCCATAAAGGTATCCTTGTGTCTTGGTTTTCAGTCTTTGTATGCCTACTTTGGGTGTATCGAATATCGTTATACTCAATAAACAGCCTCGGCATACAATGCGAAGTAAAACAGAGCTATATTATAACCTGCACTTGTGACAAAAAGGTGAAATCAACAATAATCAAACAGGGCAATGGCCAAGCTTATAGAAACTATCGAGCCGCCTTTTCATCGATACCTGATAGACCAAAACGTCGACCTAGCTCATTTAATACCGCATCCGACTCAATATCGAACCACGCCAGTCCTACTAATGTATGAAACCAGACATCGGCCACTTCATAGATGAGCTCATGACGAGCGTCATCGTATTGCGCTTTATTGCTATTTTCGTCGCAATTGGCAAAATCTTTGGCGGCAATGATACTTTCAGTACTCTCTTCGCCAACTTTCTCTAGAATTTTATTTAAACCCTTTGCGTATAAGCTTGCCACGTACGAGCTATCCGCATCTGCATGTTTACGCTCTGCCAATACACCGTCAAGCTGCTGCAAAATAGAGCGATTGGTAGTGTCGTTGTCATGGTGACTGTGATTGGCATCTGAAGGGATTACAGCGTGAGCCTGCGTCTCGTTAGTTTCAGGAGTGGCTTTTTCTGCATCGCTTGAATGATAAATATCAGCAGGGTCTTTTAATACCTTATCGACGGTTTGCCATTCAGGCGTTTGACCCGACAAATCTAAACGCTGATAGAAGCAAGACTCGCGACCAGTATGGCAAGCGATACCGCCAGCCTGAGTGACACTAAGGACAATCACGTCTGCATCACAGTCCAAGCGAATATCATGTACGGTCTGAGTATGACCCGATGACTCGCCCTTATGCCACAATTTGGCACGTGAGCGCGAAAAATAAACCGCTGTCTGCGTTTGCGCGGTTAACTGTAGTGCTTCGGCATTCATCCAAGCCATCATCAAAATACGCCCAGACTTATGATCTTGAGCAATTGCAGGAATCAAACCATCATCATTAAATTTTATGGCAGCCAGCCAAGCAGGTAAAGTCATAATATATCTGTCTTCTTGTTTATATAGAAATCAAAGGGGAATAAGTGAATCGTAACGGATTCTATTTATGGTCTTAATAAAAAAGCGGTTGGCGTTAGGGCATGTCCTCAATATCAAATCCTGTAGAGATGTGGGTAAAGCGCTTCTTTCATAATTTTATCAAGCGCAATCGACTTATTGAGGCGAAAGTCATAGTTGACAAAATGCTGCCGCGCCTTGGCTACTGTTTCTCCAGTATGCATACGGGTAATTTTTATCACTATAGTGCCACCCTTATCGTATAACGGCTCAACGCCTACTTCAAATAATAGCTCTTCACGCGCCCGTATGCGACTGACAATACTTAGCTGTAACTCATTGATAATTAAACCGTGATAATCTGCATCGATCTCTTTAATTCCTTTAGAGTAAAAAAATCTTTGCCGCGCCTCACATAGCAACGCCGTCAATGATTCGAGCGTCAGGTACTGAGCCATATCAAGCTCAATATGACGCACACGCATCACTGTTTCAAAGACAAATATATCGTTATCAAAGTCTAATTCTTGTTTTGACACGTTATCTCCTAGATTGATTGCAGGCTATGAGTGCTGCTAATCATGGTGTAGGTTGGTAGCGTCATCATCGTACGATAGACGCTCGATAAGTGTGATAAATAACTTTGTATTATTAATGCTCAGCTTATACTAAGGTTTAGTCTCTACTTAAGCACAGCTTAAGCTGACATTCAATCTATTTGGCGGTGAATCCGCAGTTTTATGAGTGTTTTGACTAAAATCTTTATAAATGGGCTCATACCCATTATCCACTGTCATGCCTACTAGGGCGTGTCCTCATTTTAAAAATGATGATAAGAATAAGATAAATTGCAGTCAAACAAGGAAAATAGCGCAAATAATATCGAGATATGAATCAGCTATTTGACTTAGCTTGGCAAAATTTAACCGTTTTTAGTCCATTTGGTTGCTTTCGTTCAGATTGAGGACACGCCCTAGGCGAGGCGTAAAAGTTTCCTTGGCAAAACAGCGCATTATCTGCTAAAATACCGCCTCCCACCTCGAGGCAAATAGAGGTTTAGTGGGTGTTTTTACAGCCACTATTCGTTATTAACTATTTGACGACCAGGTTCTATCAAAGACAAAGAGGCAAATCATCATGAAAGTTAAGATGAAAACCAGAAGCGGTGCAGCTAAACGCTTCAAAAAAACAGCGAACGGCTTCAAGCGTAAGCAAGCAAACAAAAGCCATATCTTGACCAAGAAATCAGCTAAGCGTATTCGCCAGTTGCGCGGTCTAAAGATGGTGGACAAGTCTGACGAAGCAGCAGTTCGTCGCATGTGCCCATACATCTAGTAGGCTATCGTCATTTATCTTTAATTAAGTGCTGTTTAATTTATAGCGACTGGATTAAAAATATCTGACTTTGCAATCTGATAGCGATGTCTACTATTCGATGACATCGTGATTCGTTTAATAATGATTAAAGAAATCTTGGAGTAATTTATGGCCCGTGTAAAACGTGGTGTACAGGCGAATCGTCGTCACAAAAAAATCCTAAAACGCGCAAAAGGCTACTACGGTGCCCGTTCACGTGTTTACCGCGTAGCGGTACAAGCAGTGACCAAAGCTGGTCAATATGCTTATCGTGACCGTCGCAACAAAAAACGTACTTTCCGTCGTCTTTGGATTGCACGTATCAATGCTGGTGCACGCTTAAACGGTTTAAGCTACAGCCGCTTTATCAATGGCATGAAATTGGCTAACATCACTGTCGATCGTCGCGTACTTGCTGACATCGCTATGCATGATGCAGCGACTTTCACAGCGTTGGTCGAAAAAGCAAAAGCGGCATTAGCATAAATATTAACCTTCCTTTAGGGTTGCTGCTTGTTTAGTCAGAATTTACAAGTAGTTATCTATATGGACAGGGATAATATTGATTAATAGTATGATATTAATAAAAGCTACCGCTGGTCGGTGGCTTTTTTTATATCACATTATCTAATGTTACCGCATTTTTTGAGCACCAGCGCTAAATATGCTTTTTTGAGATAGCTTTTATTATCGTCTAAATATTCAAGCCATTCATATCACTGGTATTATTTTTGAATGACTGGGTAAATGGTTTGCAATATTTGGTCAAATCCCTACAATTACCAATCACTATTATTAATGGTCCGTTTAAATCAGGAAGAATGCATCTTATGACTACCCCTGCTGCTACCACCGATTTGTCGGCGCTACCGACCTTGTCCACAGAGCTAAGCGAGCTTAATGAAGCTCAGCTAAATGAGTTGGCCAGTGCCGCTGAAGCCTTGGTTCTACAAGTCACTGATTTGCGTGCGTTGCAAGATTTGCGTGTGCAATTGACCGGTAAAAAGAGCTCATTAACTGGCTGGTCAAAGCAGATGGGTAAACTCAGCAGCGACGATAAAAAAACCTACGGCGGCTGGTTACATCAAGTCCGTAGCCGTATTCAAGATGCGTTGACAGAGCAGCAGCAGCAGCTAGAAGTGGCTGCACTAAATGCTAAGCTTGCAAGCGAAAGTATTGATATCACCTTGCCTGCTCGCGGTGGTGAAAAAGGTCATTTGCATCCTGTGACCATGATTACCCAGCGTATGCAGCAGTATTTTATACAAGCAGGTTTTAACGTTGCTACTGGTCCTGAAGTCGAAAGCGACTATTATAACTTTGAGGCGCTCAATATTCCGTCGCACCATCCAGCACGCGCGATGCACGATACCTTCTATTTTGATGCGCATTATCTGCTGCGTACGCATACCAGCCCCGTGCAAATTCGCACGATGGAAAAGAATGAACCGCCTATTCGCATTATTTGCCCAGGTCGCGTGTATCGCAATGACTCGGATCAAACGCATTCGCCGATGTTCCATCAGCTAGAAGGTTTAATGGTCACTGAGTCGAGCACTTTTTCTGAGTTAAAAGGCTTGATTAGTGAGTTCTTGGAAGCATTTTTTGCCAAAGAGCTGACTGTACGTTTCCGCCCGTCATTTTTCCCATTTACCGAGCCGTCAGCTGAAGTGGATATTCTCGATGACAATGGTAAATGGCTTGAGGTTATGGGCTGCGGTATGGTACACCCACAAGTACTGACCAACTGCGGTATTGATGCCGAAAAATATACTGGCTTTGCTTTTGGAATGGGGATTGAGCGCTTCGCGATGTTATATTACGGCATCGATGATTTGCGTTTATTTTTCCAAAATGACGTACGCTTTTTAAAGCAGTTTGGCTAGATTTTATTATTTAATAATACCTCTACCTTTACTCCAAAACCTTTATTATAAAATTCTGATCTGAGATATTTATGAAAATTAGCGAACAGTGGCTACGTCAATGGGTAAACCCCAACAATAGCAGTGAGCAATTGGCCGAACAACTCACGATGGCAGGACTTGAGATTGATGATCGCTATGCGGTTGCCCGTACCTTCAGTGGTGTGGTTGTCGGTGAAGTCATCAGCGTCGAGCAACATCTAGATGCCGATAAACTGCGCGTTACGCAGGTGAATATTGGTGCCGCTGAGCCATTACAAATTGTCTGCGGTGCACCTAATGTCACCGTTGGTATGAAAGCACCGGTTGCGACCGTTGGTGCCATTTTGCCTTCTGATAATGGTGCAGGTTTTGAAATTAAAAACGGTAACCTACGTGGTGTCGACTCTAACGGTATGCTATGCGGCGCGTCTGAAATTGATTTAATCGATAGCATCGATGGTCTGCTTGAATTGCCAGCTGATGCACCGATTGGTATGGATATTCGTGAGTATTTAGGTTTAGACAATCAGATATTAGATATCTCTATCACGCCAAATCGCGGTGACTGCTTTAGTGTACGCGGTATTGCACGCGAAATATCAGTTATCAATGATTTGCCAATGCAGCTGCCTGAGATTCCTACCAATGTGGTAGTTACTGAAAACGCTGCTGGTACTGCTACGCCAGTGGTAACGGTTAGTGCAATTGAAGCGTGCCCACGCTATTTACTACAATTAATCAGCAATATTGATCGTAGCATCGATACACCAAAGTGGATGCAAGATGCACTAGTGCAGTCAGGACTACGCTCGCACAACTTTTTGGTTGATGTGACCAACTATGTATTGATGGAATTGGGTCAGCCGCTACATGCGTTTGATGCTGATACTATCGAGGGCGATATCGTTGTGCGTTTGGCACAGCCTGAAGAAACGATTACTTTATTGAATGAGCAAACCATTACCTTAACCGGTGATGAATTGCTCATCGCTGATGATAAAGGCGCATTGGCACTTGCCGGAATCATGGGCGGTCAGCGTAGTAGTGTGACTGATAGCACAACCAATATTGTTGTAGAAAGCGCTTTCTTTGGTCAGCTAGCTATTGCCGCGCGCGCACGCCGTTTTGGGTTACATACCGATGCCTCACAACGTTTTGAGCGTGGGGTAGACTTTGCGTTACCAGAGCTAGCACTGGCACGCGCTGTTGATTTGATTACTAGCGTTACTGGTGGGCAAGCCGGACAAATAGTAAAAGCAGAAAGCAGTGAGCATTTACCAGCTCGCGCACCGATCACTTTACCAATTGCTAAAGTTCGTGATGTCATCGGTATTGAGATTGAGCCAGCAGTCATGGTTCGTATCTTAACCCAATTGGGCTTTGAGATAGTGCAGCAAGCCGATAGCCTGATTTGCACGCCGCCATCGTATCGCTTTGACATGAGTATTAAAGAAGACCTCATCGAAGAAATTGCGCGTATCTATGGCTATGACAATATTCCAAGCGTGTTGCCGCATTTGCAAGTCAGCATGGATTATGACGATACCGCAGACTTGACACACGAGATGAAGCTCGCGCTGGTCGATAATGGCTATATGGAAGCCATTAGCTTTAGCTTTAGTGACGCAAAAATAGAAGCCTTGCTCGATGATAAAGCTTTAGGAGAAGTGTTGGCACTGGCCAATCCTATCTCTAGTGACTTAGCCGTGATGCGCCGTACTTTGTTATCAAGCTTATTACCTTGCGTGCAGTACAATCTCAATCGTCAGCAGCCGCGCGTGCGTTTCTTTGAAACAGGGCTTAGCTTTGTTGGTCAAAGTATTAGTGAATTGGTACAAACGCCAAGTATTGCGTTAGTAGCAGTTGGCGATGTCTGGGACGAGCAAGCGTATCAAAACCGTGCGTTAGACTTTTATGATCTTAAGCATGATATTGAGCAGTTATTACCTGCACAAATGGATAGCGCCCGTATTCGCTATGAGCGCAGTGAGCTTGCTTTCTTGCATCCGGGTCAAAGTGCTAAGCTCTATATTGATGATGAATATGTCGGTTGGTTGGGTCAGTTGCATCCTAACACGGCTAAGCAGTTAGATTTGCCAGCTACGTGGGTTGCTCAATTATCACTTGCGCCATTACTGACCCTTGCCCGTGAGCAGCATACCATCAGCACCCCGAGCAAATTTCCACAAGTACGCCGTGATATTGCCATTTTAGTAGATAGTGAGATCAGCTTACAGACATTAGAGTCGACGATACGCACGGCAGCTGGTGAGCTATTGGCTGATCTGTGGCTGTTTGATGTGTATCAAGGCGACAACGTGCCAGCTGGTCAGCGCTCATTAGCTTTTGCGCTAATATGGCAAGACAATGCACAAACGCTATCTGATGACGCCATTAAAACCGCGACTGACAAAGTGGTACAAGCACTAACTGAGCAACATGCTGCAAAGTTGCGTGACAGCTAACATATAACTCTTATCATAGACATGCTCTGTAGCCTCACTCTTAAAGAGGCTATAGGGCATTGCTATTTATAAGAATTATGATTTTATAAAATTTTTATCCATAAAAATAGTTAAGTGGTTATTAATAAAGGATTTTAAAGCAGTCTTTGTTAAAAAGAGGTTAGAAAACCTTTATAATAACTAGCATTAACCCTCATACCGCTAAACCATGATATTCGACATCACGACATAGCATAGGAGTCGTACTGTGAGCACCTTAACCAAATCTGACATGATTGAGCATTTGATGAGTCATCTTGACCTAACACGCCAAGAAGGCCGCTGTTTGGTAGAGAATTTCTTTGATGAATTGTCAGAGAGTTTAATTGATGGCAAAGAGGTCAAGCTTTCAGGCTTTGGCAACTTCGAGCTTAAAGATAAAAATAGCCGTCCAGGTCGCAACCCTAAGACAGGAGAGCCAGTCGCCGTATCAGCACGCCGCGTGGTGACTTTCAAAACAGGGCAAAAATTCCGTCAACAAGTTGATGAGCGTCTCTTTGACGAGTAGCAGTAACTGTCAATCGTATAAAACTGAACATATAAATATATCATGACTTCATGATGGTTGTTAAAGTTACGCTTTATTATTAATGTGAGATGGTTGATCTACATTTGATCAGAGATCATTAACTATCATATTTAGCTATTAATAACCATGAACGATGGTAAATGACACGCACAAAAAAAGAGAGCTTAGGCTCTCTTTTTTTTACTACAGTATTTCTATCATATAAACGATAAAATTACTGAGCTGGTTCTTCAATAACTACAACTTCGTCAGCTGCGTCTACAGCTGGAGTTTCGCTAGCTACGTCAACGCTAGTAGTAGTACCGTCTACAGGTACTTCAGCATCGATTTCGTCAGTAGCAGTAGCAACTTGAGCATCAGCGATGTCAGCTTCAGCTTCAGCAACAGCAGCGTCAGCATCAGCAGTTACTTCGCCTTCAGCAGCAGCTTCGTTTAGCTCTTCTGATGCATCTTGCACTTCTTCTTGTGCGTCAGATAAATCTTCAGCAGCGTTTTCTTTGTTGCTGTCACAGGCAGTAAGGCCCATAGTTGCAGTCATGATACCAGCTAGAGCAAGTAATTTTAAGTTCATAAGGTTTTCTCCGGGAAAATGAAATGATCAGTAGCAGCAAAAAAGGTTGAAAGCTGAGATTTCTCAGAATTCAACTAGTCTTAGTTACAGCTACTCAGCTTTCACGCATTCTATAGGATTTCTATATAAATAGAAATAGGCTGTACAATTAAGTAACAATAAAATTGTAAATAGTGTTTTACATCATTTATTCGTTATAATTTTTAATACAACGAGCCAAATTAATAGACGTATAATCAATGACATCAACCTATTCTGATGACTTTTTCAATGTCTTGATTTCTACTATGCTTTTTAAGCATCTATTGTATCTATTAGGGGTTTAATAGTCATTACATGTCTTGATTAATGCAATATCAAGAGCCTAGTAAAGTAGCATTCGTCAAAAGTACTTTGAGATTACTTACTTGTTAGAAATCGGATTTGATCAGAAAATAAAGAATTGAGTCAAAATTACACTATATAAAAAATCATCAATACGAGTAGCAATATATATCGTATATTTGAGGAATGAAACAATGAAATGGCAAGGTAGACGCGGCAGTTCCAATGTGCGCACCAGCAGTGGTGGTGGCAAAATGATAGGCGGTGGTATCGGTGGTATTATTATTGCTGGCATTTTATGGCTGGTATTTGGGGTAAATCCAATGACCGCTTTACAGACGGGTCAAGTAGTAGCAGGCGGTGGCAATAGCAGTGCCTCTACCGAGCCTGCGACAAGTAACGATCGAGATACGCAGTTTGTCAAAGTAGTATTGGCTGATACTGAAGAAGTTTGGCATCAGATATTCAAAGAAGCAGGCAGCACCTATCAGGAGCCATCATTGATTCTCTTCAATGGTCAAATTAGCTCAGCCTGCGGCAGTGCTAGCTCCGCGACGGGCCCATTTTATTGCCCAGGCGATCAGACTGTCTATCTAGACAAATCTTTCTTTGTAGAAATGCGCCAAAATCTCGGTATCACGGGTGATAAGCAAGGCTCTGGCGACCAAGATAATCAAGGTAAAGCGGGTGATTTTGCACAAGCTTATGTTATTGCACATGAAGTTGGTCACCACGTACAGACGTTGTTAGGCATCAGCCAGCAAGTTAATGAGGCCAGCCGTCAAGTCACTCGTGCACAAGCCAATAAGCTATCAGTACTACAAGAACTGCAAGCTGATTGTTTTGCTGGGGTTTGGGCACAACGCAACCAAGAGCGTGTACAGTTTTTGGAGGCAGGTGATATCGATGAGGCCATCAATGCCGCTGGTCAAATCGGTGATGATCGTTTAGCGCGTGCTAGCGGTGGAGCAGTCGTACCTGATAATTTCACTCATGGCACCAGTCAGCAGCGTGTTCAGTGGTTCACTCGTGGTTTGGAAAGTGGCAACGTACAGTCTTGTGATACTTTTAGCGGCGCGCTATAAGTGTACTGAATATCATGATAAGCGGATTTACTTTCAACTCATGAGTTAGAAACAAAAAAGCCTGCAATATCGATTGCAGGCTTTTTGTATTTTAGAGCGTTTTAGACATATTCAATGGATTTAAAATACAAACAGTTGAAATGCTTAAAAACGGTCTTGATAGCACCAAATAATCATTTAGTGATTATCTGCTGTTGTTAAGAATGTAAGCACCAGCGCCACCTACTGCAGCACCACCAAGTGCGCCACGAGCGATGTCTTTGCTATCGCCGCCACTTCTAATAAGTGCACCAGCAGCAGCGCCGGCAGCAGCACCTTTAGCGGTATTGCTCAAGCCACTATTGTATCCATTAGTTGCACAGCCACCCATGATAAGGGCAGAGCTAGTAAGGGCAGTCATTGCGATAGTTTTAGCAAATTTCATAGTATCACCTGTTAGGTTATCAAGTTAGTTTATCAAAATCAAAATACGATATTTTTATTACCACTAATTTTAATACCGATAGTAAGCTGTATTAAAATATTTGGGCAAGTATCTTAGAATAATCTATTGTGCTACCGCAAGACATACAAAGGTCTGCATTAGTAAGGATTACATCAAGGATGTTAAATATCTCGAAAATTATACTGCTATTAACACGTGATAGCAGAGTATATCTATACTGGCTCCTATACTAACCCATATAATAATTTCTAGGCGTAGTAAAAGCGCTAAGCTTTGCAAATAGCCTGTAAAGGATGTTTCTCCACTGTATCGTTGGTAGGGGTTTTGCTTAGGGTTATTGTATTTATATTGATAGTAAGCTAACTGTTTTTGAAAATAGCACTTTTGGCGTTTAATCGTTAGGTGTTAAGGTATGTTCTCATTTCTATTGCCATTTTTTATATATTCAGGACATGCCTGAATATATAAAAAATGAATACAAAACGAAAAGACCGCACGAGTGCGGTCTTTTCTACTTAAGTTGCTTATTTATTGAGTATGGGAAGGCAGCACGGATCTATCATTAGTTCTGTGATTTACGTTTCATCTGCTCAAAGAATTCGTCATTAGTTTTCGCTTCTTTTAAGCGGTCTAGTAAGAACTCAGTGGCTTGTACACCATCCATCGGCTGTAATAGCTTGCGTAAAATCCAAACCTTGCGCAGTTTATCTTCATCAAGCAGACGCTCTTCACGGCGTGTACCAGATTTTTTGATATTAATCGCAGGGAAGACACGTTTTTCAGCCAGATCGCGCTCAAGCGTAATCTCTTGGTTACCAGTACCTTTGAACTCTTCAAAGATAACGCTGTCCATTTTACTACCCGTATCGATAAGCGCACTGGCAATAATGGTCAAACTGCCGCCTTCTTCAACATTACGAGCAGCACCGAAGAAGCGTTTTGGGCGCTCTAACGCATTGGCGTCTAGACCACCGGTTAACACTTTACCTGACGACGGAATAACTGTGTTGTAAGCACGCGCCAAACGAGTAATCGAATCCAGTAAAATAACCACGTCTTGTTTGTGCTCGACCAAACGTTTGGCTTTTTCAATAACCATTTCAGCGACTTGTACATGACGCTGTGGCGGCTCATCAAAGGTAGAGGCAACCACTTCACCGCGTACCGTACGTACCATTTCGGTGACTTCTTCTGGACGCTCATCAATCAATAGGACGATTAAGTAGCATTCAGGGTTATTACGAGTAATCGACTGAGCAATGGTTTGTAGCAGCATCGTTTTACCCGCTTTTGGCGGTGCGACGATGATAGAACGCTGACCTTTACCAATCGGCGCGATTAGGTCGATGATACGACCCGTCAGATCCTCAGTAGTGCCGTTACCAAGCTCGAGTTTTAAATGCTCAGTTGGGAATAGAGGTGTCAGGTTTTCAAAGATAAGCTTATGGCGTGAGCGATCTGGGGTATCAAAGTTGATTTCACCAACTTTCAATAACGCAAAATAACGTTCAGAATCTTTCGGTGGACGAATCGTACCAGCGATACTATCACCCGTCTTCAGACTAAAGCGGCGAATTTGGCTAGGGCTGACATAAATGTCATCAGGACCGGCTAAGTATGAGCCTTCTGATGAGCGCAAAAAGCCAAAACCATCCGGAAGAACCTCAAGTACGCCGTCACCATAAATGGCTTCACCGTTCCGCGCATGGGTTTTTAGGATAGCAAAGATGATGTCTTGTTTACGGCTACGCGCCATATTATCAAGACCCATTTCTTTGGCGATAGCCAATAGCTCAGCGATTGATTTTTTCTTTAATTCAGTAAGATTCATAGATAGGTCATTAGCAATTGATCAGATGAGAGATGCCATTAGCAGCACAAGTCACGACAGTGATTAAAACAACGATAGTATGGTGATAGAGGGTGCGTGCACAGAGCTGGATTTATGTAGTTTGGATATTACGTGTCAGCTTATATACGAATTGCAATCGTTTATGCAAGGTAATAAGAAATAAGGATAAAGAAGTCTACATAAGAGTCTGCGTCAAAAACTCAATATCAGTAATTGTGTTTAGTCATTTCGTTCAGCAATGGTGTTTATAACGACGATTGTGTTTTTGTTGATAAACACGAGGAGAATAGCGATAAGACAGTTAGGAAAACCGTTAGTTTTCTGTTGTCAGCAGACTATACGGTCTTCACAATAGTATTGTCAATAAATTTTGCCAAAAAAGTCGTCTAATTGAGTTTTTTGCATAAAAAACAAGCAAAAAAGCCATTATCTACGTTAGATAATGGCTTTTTCGACGGTGTTGCTGTCTCTTTAGAATGCTTATGCAAAACGAGCAAGTCTCGACTTAGAGATGCTTGTCTAACACTTTTGCCAATTCAGCTTTTGGCTGTAGACCCATCACTGAGTCAACTTTTTCGCCATCTTTAAAGACAAATAGTGTTGGGATATTACGGATACCAAAACGGCTGGCCGCTTGTGGGTTGCTATCCACATCAACTTTGACGATTGTAACTTTACCTTGGTACTCAGTGGCTAGATCTTCTAAAATAGGGGCGATTGCTTTACAAGGACCACACCATGCTGCCCAGAAGTCTACCAATACTGGCACATCTGATTGCAATACGTCTTTGTCAAAGTCGGCATCGGTAGTATGTAAAATAAGGTCTGACATAATTTATCTCTCTTGTTTTATTATTTCTATCGCCATCCATCAACCAATATATTTGTTGCATAATAGAATGATGAGTGACCAAAGAAGCGTTTAGAAGTGGTTAAAATGTGCCATTATATTAACATGTTTGCTCGAGGTTAACAGATACAGGCTGGTTAAATTGTTTAACAATTACGATTAGCACAATAAATCGACACATAACGACACAGGCATGGTTTTATCTGTCACTTGATAATACTGTCTGTGTTTTTTGCTCAAAAATAAGCGGTTTATAACACTATATCTATACTCTAATATCTACCACTTAAGACAGCTTTCATATGCAAGCTCATTAATCATTCAAGCCCATTTATATAAGTGCCCATTTTTATGCCTTTTACTGCTGAAGAAGTCAACGCCCTCAATGCTCAAGAAAACGCCTATCCGCTTGAATTTTTTCAAGCATTTGCGCAACAGATTACTGTCTACGAAGATGATGATATTTGGGTGGTTGATAAGCCTGTAGGTCTGTTGAGTGTCGATGGTAAAATGCTCAAGGTCAGTTTGCTGGCAAGACTTGAGCGTGCCAATCCCGCAGTCAAGCTGATTCATCGTCTGGATATGGATACCTCAGGGCTGCTCATTTTTGCCAAGAATGCCGAAGCACAAACCCATATTAGTAAGCAATTCATTGAACGGCTGCCACAAAAAAAATATCAGGCACGCGTCTTTGGAGAGTGGGAGCGTGTCGGCGCAAAGGGTGAGATATCCGTACCAGTGCGCTATGAGCCAGAGACGAAACCGCGCCATATCGTCGATCCTAGCTGGTCAAAGCATGCCTTAACTTTATATGAAGTCATCAGCCATGAGCAATGCAACGGTCAGACAGTCACACGCGTAATGTTAAAGCCTGTCACCGGTCGTAGTCATCAGCTGCGCGTCCATATGGTGCATGTGGGTCATGTGATGATTGGCGATCCTATTTATGCAGAAGGTACGGCTTTAGCGATTGCGCCAAGGCTTAATCTTCATGCCCAGCAATTGCGTCTCAAGCATCCTACGCTTGGTGCGTGGATGGATTGGGAAAGCCCAAGTCCTTTTTAAATGGATTTATGTGAAATTTTTTAAACCCATCATGCAAAAACAAGGAACGTATTATGCTTGATATGACGGTAGCCAAACAGGCAGTTAAGAAACGCTTCAAACCTCAAGCGGCACTCTCAGACACATCAGTGGATTATGAAGTACTGATTATTGGTGCAGGAATTGCCGGTATTGGTATGGCGTGCCGATTGCAGCAGCAAAAACACAAAGGACTGTTTGGTCATAAAAATTCAGGTAAGCAGAAACGCAAATCATCAAAGCAACAGCAGAAAAGTGCACAGCGATTTTTGGTGTTAGAAAAACGAGCAGATTTGGGTGGTACATGGGATTTATTTACCTATCCTGGCATCCGCTCTGACTCTGATGCCTTGACGTTTGGCTACAGTTTCAGACCATGGCTAAATCACAGGATTTTGGCAAAAGGCGGTGATATTAAAAACTATATTGCTGATACGGCGCGTGAGTTTGGTATCAGCGAACATATTCGCTATCAGCACGAGGTGCAGCAGCTGTCTTGGTCAAGTAGCCATCAACAATGGACGGCGATGGTAAAAAATCATGCTAGCGGTGAGGTGTTTACGGTAACGGCAAAGTTCGTCGTTGGCGCCACGGGTTACTACGATTATGAGCAAGGTTATCGTCCTTCTTTTAATAAAGAAGCAGATTTTCAAGGTGAGATCATTCATCCGCAGCATTGGCAAAATGTGGATTATGACGATAAGAAGGTAGTCATTATCGGTAGCGGTGCCACAGCGATGACATTGTTGCCTGCCATGGTCAATGAAGAAGATGGTCAATGTGTGCAGCACGTTACGATGCTGCAACGCTCGCCGACTTATGTGGCAAGCGTACCTGGCGATGACTATGCGCTTGATTGGCTAGCAGGCAAATTTTCACCGTTGTCGAAAGAGCAGGCTTATACGCTGCTGCGTACTCGTAATGTATTGATTCAGCAAGGTACTTATCGAGCGGCTATATTGGCACCCAAGTTTATGAAAGCGTTATTAAAACGCGGTGTCAAAACAGAGCTAAAGGGTAGCGGTATCGATGTGGCGCATTTTGTACCGGACTATAATCCTTGGGATCAGCGAATATGTGCGGTGCCAGACAGTGATTTATTCAAAGCATTGCATGGCAAACGCGCCAGCGTCGTCACCGATCAAATCAGCCATTTTACCAAGACAGGCATTATGCTTGATTCTGGCAAGCATCTCGATGCTGATATCATCGTCACAGCGACAGGATTAAAGCTACAAATGCTCGGCGGTGCCAAAGTATATATTGACGGGCAGGCGATAGATATTGGTTCGCGCATGACTTATAAAGCGGTCATGATTGAAGAGTTGCCAAACATGGTGGCACTGTTTGGTTATACCAACGCCTCATGGACGCTAAAAATCGATTTGGCGTGTCAGTATGTGATGCGACTGCTGGGCTATATGCATCAGCATCGCTATCAAGTGGTATTGCCACAAGCACAGACTAAAGATGCCAAAGCGCTTACGCAGACAGATACAGTGATGGGCGCGCTATCGTCAGGATATGTCAAGCGCGCTCAACATGAGCTACCCAAGCAAGGCGATATATATCCTTGGCGGGTGACAAACAACTATCTAAGCGACCGCATCATGCTCAAACATCGCAAAATAAAAGATGATTGGTTACGTTTTAGTCGTTAAGGTCGCTTGGTTACAGTCGTTTTTTAATGGCTATTAATAAAGTCAGTAACTTGTTTGCTTAAGATCTGCCACAAGGTTTGTTGTGCACTTTTGCTGCCCCACGCATTATGCGGGCTAAATATAACGCGGGGATGCTTGGCAATGGTCAATAAAGGGTCGTCAGCGGTGATTGGCTCTTGTTCAAAAACGTCGCTGGCGTAGCCGATGATTTGCTCATTGTTAATGGCATCAGTCAGCGCTTGGCTATCGACAATACCGCCACGAGCGACATTGACGATGAGCGGCTGTTTGACCATTTTTGCTAAAGTATCTGCATTAATCAGGTGCTGAGTTTTCTCGTTTAATGGGCAATGCAAGCTCAGTACATCAGACTGTGCCAGTACGTCGTCAAACGCAGTATAGTCGTCATTGCGCGGTGCGCGCCCTTGCTGCTCCGCCCATAATACAGTCATTCCAAAAGCGCGCGCAATGTCGGTCACGCGTTTGCCAATAGTGCCAACGCCAATAATACCTAGTGTTTTATTTTCCAAATCTATTAGCGGAATATCCAGTAGGCAAAAATTACCGTTTGCTTGCCATGTGCCATCAGCGACTTTTTGATGATAATAAATACCCGCGCGCATGGCGTTGAGCATGAGCATAAAGGTATGTTCGGGCACGCTTTTGACTGCATAACCTGCGACATTATAAAGCGCCACATGGTGCTCAACACAAGCGTCTTGATCGACGTTGTTCATACCAGTAGCGGTCAGTTGAATGAGCTTGAGCTTGGGCAATTTGCTTATCACTTCAGCG
Organism: Psychrobacter sp. NC44; assembly: GCF_904846655.1. Classification (NCBI taxonomy): domain Bacteria; kingdom Pseudomonadati; phylum Pseudomonadota; class Gammaproteobacteria; order Moraxellales; family Moraxellaceae; genus Psychrobacter; species Psychrobacter sp. NC44. The sequence goes on from NZ_CAJHBN010000017.1 coordinate 28,652, forward strand.
CTGATTTGCACTTTATTGGTGATAATGATGTCAGCGTCTTTGCAGCGCTCTACGATAACAGCAGCATCTTTTGGGGTATCATCATAAGTGAGGTAGTCGCTGATGCCGTTTGGGGCTGGCAAGTCGATGCCATCAGAAAAAGTGCCTTTATCTAAAAAAACCGCGCGCATGGTTATTCCTTATTAAATAGTTATTTTTAAATGATTTTAATAATGATCGACTTAATGTAGCACGTTGGTGATTTTAGTCAAAAAGGTCGTCAAAAAATCCATCAAAAAAGTACAAAGCAAAAAACCTCTACTTCAATATTGAAATAGAGGTTTTGTTGATTGAGACGGTAGTCTTTTGTGCTTATTTGGTTTTATGCACTTATAAAGAAAAGCGTTTACGCAATTTGCCAATAAGGCTACGTACGCGACTACTCAAGTCAATACGAACGTCGTTTTCAGGGTCATGCTCGACTTCATAGCGTTTGACCAAGTCAGGGCTAGCTTTGAGTTTCGCATGATGCTGAAATGCACGGTTGACGCTAATCTCAAGCAGGCTGGCGCGCATCGGTTTCGGCAAGCAGCGATAAACCTGACCTTTATTAATCAAATCAATCAGCAAGCCAGCGTCTTGAAATTCAGTCTGTACCAAAACCACCAAATGCGGCGCATCTTGCTTTAAGGTAAAGATAATCGGCGCGATATTCTCACCGCTGACATTGATATCGGTGATACAAACACCGATATCTTCATTCGCCAAATAATCGTACGCTTCTTCTAAACTCTCAGCGTGCAGTACTTTATAACTATGAGAAAATTGCTTACGTATTTGCTCAATCAACTCATTGGTTTCATCGATCACTAGCAGCGTTTGCTTATTACCTGAACTGTCGAATTGGTCGGCATCTTCGTCTGGATTATAGGTCAAGGCAATTTCGGTAGCGCGTCCGACCACGGTGATCAGCTCTTCAGATTTACAAGGCTTGGTCAAATAACGATAAATCTCACCATCGTTAATAGAACCAATAATGGCGTTTAAATCGGCATAGCCCGTCAATAAGATACGCATGGTAGAAGGTGAGACATCTTTTACTTCGCGTAAGATATCCACACCGACTCGCTCAGGCATCCGCTGGTCACTGACTGCCACGTGTACATGGTTGTTCTTGATATAGTCAATATACTCAGTTGGGTCGGTGGTGATAAACACGTCATGGGTCTTACGAAACAGCAGTTTCATAGACCGTAAAATGCGTTGTTCATCGTCGATAAATGCCAACTTCGGCTTTGACTCAGTGCTGGTTTCAACTGTGGTTAAGTCATTTTCTAATTCATTCATGATGATATCCTTATGATGATGAATAATAGTCGTTAAATATCTAAATATGTTCTACGTAACAGGGCAGCTGACCCAGCGCTTATGCGACTAGATTTTTCTCTGTTAAGTTATTATCAATCGGCAGTATTAACGTAAATGTAGTGCCAATACCTTCGGTCGATACGACTTTGATATCGCCATTATGTTGCTCCATAATTTGCTGGCTGATTGCCATACCAAGACCAGTGCCTTCGCCTGCGCCTTTGGTCGTAAAGAACGGCTCAAAGATTTGATTGAGAACTTCTGGACTCATACCTTTACCGTTGTCGATGACATCAATATAAACATGGTGATCATCGGCACGGGTGTGCACTTCGATTTTGCCATCAGGTTTTTCTCCCATGGCTTGCGCGGCATTGTTCAGTAGATTGACCAAGACTTGGTTGATTTGCGACGGTGAGCATTTCACTTCAGGCGTGGGCGCAAAATCAGTCACAATCTCTTGATGTCTAATAGAGTTACCAGCGATTTTAAGCGAGGCTTCGATACATTCGCGCACATCGATGGTTTTTACTTTTGACTCATCAAGACGGGCAAAGTTGCGTAGGTTCAGCACCATCTCAGTGATTTGCTCGACGCCAAATAACGAATCTTTAATCAGCTCTTTTAATTCAGCTGACAGGTCATCTTCTTGGATTTCATCAGACGCACGGATAATATCTGCTAGTAGTTTGTCAATTTTGCCATCAGTCGCCGCGTCAGTTTTAACGCTTTTTAATCCTTGTACCAATTCAATTAGCTCTTCGTATTGCTCAGTTAACTGGCCGATAATTTCAAGGTTATTTTGCACGTATGATAAAGGTGTGTTCACTTCATGAGCAACGCCTGCCACCATTTGTCCCAACGTTGCCATTTTTTCTGAACGAATCAATTGCAACTGCGAGTTTTTTAGCTCTTTTAGCGTTTCTTGTAGCTCAGCAGTACGTTCTTCGACTTTAATCTCTAGCTGTTGGTTAATGTTGGCAAGCTTACCTTCGTTAGACTGGATTCGGTCTAGTAGGTCATTGATAGAGCCGTTCACCAGTCCAATCTCGTTGCGACCTTCTGCGAATTTAACCTCGCTCAGCTTATTGTATTGCTTATTATTAATTAAGTTTTCCGCTTCAGAGATTTTATCAGTGGTTTCTTTCAAGGGTTTGAATGCTAAGAAGGTCAGCATGAAGTAAATGACGCCAGCCGTAATCAATAGTGCTAATGCAATCCAGTTAACCAAGTTTTCACTGAGATTATCCGCGATGGCGTTAATTTCAGCATCAGGTTGGACAACGATCAGCTTCCAATAAGTCTCAGGAATCTCAAAGACATAGGCTTGACTGCCGTTGTAGTAACTGTCTTTTGCCAACTCAAAGCTCTGTAATAAGCGGCTGTCCATGGCGTTTTGCTTGTTTTCGCCATTATTTAGGTAAGCGGCGTAGTTCACCAAATAATAACCTTTTGCCGTACCAGTCTCAGCTTTATCAAGCGTGGTCAGTACCTGCTGAACTTGTGGTGAGACGCTAGCGGCGACTTGTTCGATGATCTCATTACGTTGGACATCTAAGAAATCAAGCACGGGTTGCCAAGCAGGGTCTGAGTTGATGACTTGTTTGATATCAAGCGGCGTACCCGTTTTCTCATCAATATAGCTTAAACGTTCAGGGTTAGAGGAGGCGATCACCTTGTCACTATTATCCAAGAGTAGAATGTAGCCTGAGCTTTCGCTTAACTTGACGATGTTTTCTTGTAACTGATTCAGCGTAAAGTTAACCGTACTGGCACCCCAAAACTGATTGTCACGCTCGATTGCCACACCGCAGCTCATCGCAAGCTCGCCTTTGGTTTGGCTGGCGCGCACATGGTTCCAAATGCAGCTCTCAGGTTTGAGCAACTTTAAGACGCTAAACCAATCTTCTTGATAATAAGGATTGGTAGGATTTGGGTCGCTTAACACCGCTTGATAATCACCGTTTTGGCGAACCATCAAAAATGGATGGGTCGCGGTATTTGCCCCAAGTGCGCCTTTTTCAGGCCAAATGCCACCACTACCCAGTAAGTTATAATCACGCTTATCAAAGGCATTGGCAGTACTGGTTTGTAAAATCGCCTCTTCTGTGGGCAAGGTTTGCGCGCTTTGCTGTAGTAGTAAGGCACTACGCATCACCCGATTGATATCGGCTGAAATACTATTTACCGCGGTATTGCCACGTTCAGCCACCAGTTTTGCAGATTCAAGGCGGATTTTCTCATAGCCCTCTTTATCAACAACATAAACGACGACCGCCAGTACGACCGCAAAAGCAATAAATAAAATAGTGGTTACTTGGGTACTGACTTGATTAAAAAAGCCAACTTTTTTGGAGGCACTCATGATGGTGATAGTCCTTGGATAATAGTGACCACGAAGAAGAGTGCCAATGCTAGGTATTGGTGGCAATCAATCAGGTGGTAATGCGTAATCTTAATTAAAATGGTCTGTACATAATGGCAAAAAATTAAAACTATAACTTTACTTTTATAACTTAACGGACTTAACTATTGATATTCTTATAACTTAAAGGACTATGAAAGGCCATGCTATGCCCATAAATCCTTAAGGATAATCAATCATGAATACTAGGCGGCAAAAGAGTATGGGTAGACGTGCGTTTGAATAATTCAGGTAAGAAAGAAGAAATGTTCTATTGCATTTCTTAACAATACAGAATCAATTTTATAATGACAATATTTTTTCTTTACTTGCGAGTCGTTATCTTATTGTTTTATATGACCAACTTATGCTTGGCGTTGATATAATCTTGCAATAATCTGCTCTTGAAAAGTCAACTTAGCGCACTCATCTAGCTGCTAACGTTATATAATGGTCGGCTTTATCTTGCGACCTAGCTAATGAGCTGACGCTGCCGGTATGGCCGGTGACCTCTCAGACTATTAAGTAATGACATCGCGCTAGTGATTCACGCTAGCAAATCTCATTATGAGCTATCTATTTTTTCCTATTATCTGAGTACAAAAGACATCGCCCTATGACTATCTCTATCGCTTCATTGCACAATACTGAATTTGCCGTTGGTCAACGTTATTTATCTGATACGGAGTCCGAGCTGGGCTTGGGTGTGGTCATCGATGTAGATGACCGATGTGTGCACATTCTATTTCCACAAAGTGAAGAGACGCGCGTCTACGCCAAAAACTCCGCGCCATTATCACGCGTGGTGTTTAAAGTCGGCGATAGTATTTCTGATCAAGCGGGTAAGAGCTATACCGTAACCGCGGTCGAAGAAGTGATGGGTGTACTCAAATATAGTGTCGATGAGCATGAACGAGGCATTATGGAAACCCGTCTTGCTGCCAATATCACGCTTGCTAAGCCACTTGAGCGTCTGCTGGCTGGTCGGATTGAGCGTGGTGATTGGTATGAGCTGCGTCAAGATATCTTGCGTATGCAGTCGGCGCTAGCGGGTCATCCGCTTAAAGGCTTGATGGGTGCGCGTGTCGATATCATTGAGCATCAGCTCTATATCGCTCATGAAGTTGGCAAACGTATCGCACCGCGTGTGTTGCTTGCTGACGAAGTTGGTTTGGGCAAAACCATCGAAGCAGGTTTGATTATTCATCAACAGCTGTTAACAGGCAAAGCTGAGCGTGTGCTCATTCTTGTACCAGACAGTCTACAATATCAGTGGATGATTGAGCTGCGTCGTCGTTTTAATCTAAATTTTGCCTTATTTGATTTGGTACGTGCAGCAGCCATTAAAGAACACGATCCTGAGCAAAACGTCTTTGCCACTGAGCAATGTATCATTGCGGGTATGGATTTACTCCTTGACCACCCTGATTTGTACGACCAAGCAATGGATGCAGGGTTTGATTTATTGGTGGTTGATGAGGCGCATCACCTGCATTGGGATGAGGCGCAAGGCGGCAATGATAAATATGACTTGATTGCTGACTTTGCCGAAGAAACGCCAGGGGTCATGCTATTGACAGCAACGCCAGAACAGCTTGGCGCACAAAGTCACTTTGCTCGTTTGCGTTTGCTCGATCCGGATCGCTTTGATGATTTGGATGAGTTTATCAATGGTCAAGAAGCCTTTGCTGAAACGGCTGCCGTTGCTGGTGTATTGATAGAAGATAAGCCATTAAGCGACAGTCAAATTGCCGCTTTAAGCAGCTTGTTAGACATCAGTCTTGATGAGTTGGCAACGATTAATGATGACGAAAAATTGCGCACCTATGCGCTCAACGAGCTATTAGATCGTCATGGTACAGGTCGTATTCTATTCCGTAATACCCGTGAAAGTGTCAAAGGATTCTATGGTCGTAGCAGCCAGCCGTACCCACTGGCATTACCTGCCGCATGGAAAGACAGCTACCAAACCAATGGTAAATTACGTGAGCAGCTATGGGGCGAAGAAAACCAACCTGATGGTGGCTGGCTAGAAGATGACCCACGTGTGCCTTGGTTGATTGATATTTTGCGCGGCGAGCTTAAGCACAAAAAAGTGCTGTTGATTGCCCGTAGTGGCGCGACGGTTGAGAGCTTGGAGGCGGTATTACGCTTACATGCTGGTATTAAAACGGCTATCTTTACCGAGCAGATGACCTTGCTTGAGCGTGACCAAGCAGCGGCGTTCTTTGCTGATAGCGAAGGCGCGCAGATATTGTTGTGCTCGGAGATTGGCTCGGAAGGTCGTAACTTCCAGTTTGCCAGCCAGCTGATATTGTGGGATTTGCCAGCCAATCCTGATACCTTAGAGCAGCGTATTGGTCGCCTAGATCGTATCGGACAAACGCAGCAAATTATGCTCCATGTGCCTTATGTACAGGGTACTGCGCAAGAGCGTCTGTATAAATGGTATCACGACGCGCTGAATATGTTTAATCAAATCTCTCCAACAGCGCAGAGCGTGCAAGAGCAGTATATCCAAGAGCTAAAGCCCATGCTTGAAGGCGCGGATACTGAGGAGAACCGTGCGATACTACAAGATATCATCGAAGAAGCGAAGCAGACGCGGTTGGGGCTAGAAGCACAGCTACAAGCGGGTCGTGATCGCCTATTAGAATACAACTCGTGTCGCCCACGTGTTGCCAAACGTATCGCTGACGCCATGCGCGATTTTGATGGTCATAATCTATTGCCGCAGTTTATTGAGCGCTTTTTTGCCTCAGCCAATATCGATCACAATATCCAGCGCGATGGCTCGTGGGTGATTGCTCCGATTGACAGCACTGAAATTAGTGATTATATCGATGGTCTGCCACTCGGTGACGAAGACGGTATGACGTTGACATTCGAGCGTGAGCAAGCACTACAGCGTGAAGATATCGAATTTATCACTCATGAGCATCCATTGATGCGCGCGATTTATGAGTTGGCGAGTACCAGCACCTTTGGTAATACCACGGTGGCGATGCTAAAAAGTTCTGCTGTACCACAAGGTATGGTACTGCTCGAAGTGAATTTCCGCGTTGAAGCCATTGCGCCAAGGTTGCTCAATTTACCAGCGACGCTGACCACGCAAAATATCCGTGTATTTATCAGTGAGCAAGGCAGTGATTTGTCCTCGCGTATCAGTGCGGAGATGATTATGCCGCATATTGAGCGTCTGGATAAAAACCGTGCTCGCCAAGTCATCAAAGTACGCGGTGATGTGATTGAGCAGCGTTATTATGAAGCGGAAGAGATTGCCCGTCAGCAGTTAGCGGAGATTGGCGAACAAGCCAGTGCCCGTTTTAGCCAGCAGTGGTCACGTGAAATCAAGCGTCTTAAGCATCTACAAACGATTAATCCTAACGTACGCCCTGCTGAAATTGAGCGCTTGGAGCAGCTAAAAGCCCAAGGCGAGCAAGCACTAGGTAGTCTGTTATTAGTCCCAGACTCCATCCGTGTGTTAGTGGCAGTGAAGCCATAAATGTAAATGATCAAAAGAACGAGATGTTTAATAGCATCTCGTTTTTTTATGATTAATATCGTTTATATTAGGGCGCGCCTTAAGGCATGTTAAGCAAAAATATCAACATGATATTGCCAAGTGAGCGTCGCTCTCTAGTCAAAGCCATCGATATTGGGTAAGATGTTTATCTTTTCGATTTATAGCCCATTCGCTATAAAAGGGTAACCGCGTCTCGTGTGAAGTATCACATATACCTTTGTACTCGATTGCTTTGTACTTCTTTTAAGCTGAAACAACTATATAATAAATGCTGGTGATAGCGCTGCTATGACCGTGTTTTTTGCGCTAAAATTTTCGTGTTAAATCTCTCTTGTGCATTTTCAGCAAGTGATTTCATATTATTTTACATTCAAATGCAAAGTGTCTTTTGTCTTTCGCTATATGATATTGATATCGTTGGGTGCGTATTTTCAGATGCTTAGCGTTTTTGATAAAAATAAGGAAACCTATCGTCATGTCCGATTATTCGCAATTGATTGATGAGCTGCTAGCTACTGTAGCGCTTATTGAAGTGACCCCCGATGTCTTTGAGGGTAAGAGCCATGACTATGTTGGCAGTCGTATTTTTGGTGGACAAGTGCTCGCCCAAGCCATCATGGCGGCGGCGCATACACTGGATAAAGACAAACCCTGTCATTCACTGCACGGCTATTTTTTGCGCGGTGGTGATATCACGCAGCCAGTTATTTATCAGGTACGCCGCTTGCGTGACGGTCGTAGTCTGTCTGCGCGTGAAGTGACGGCGATTCAGTATAAAGAAGTGCGTGGTAAAGCGCCTATTGAGCAAGTAATATTTTCAATGATAGCCTCGTTTTCGCCGATGGAAGAGGGTTTAGAGTATCAAGAAGACATGCCTGTCTATCCGCCACCGGAGGATTTACTGGCTGAGCAAGATTTAAAAGAAGAGTATGTCGGAAAAGTTCCAGACGCGCTCAAAGCCCGCTTTATGCGCCGTCGCCATGTCGAAATTAAACCGGTTAAACCGCGTGATCCGATTCATCCAGAGCCAATGAAACCAAAGCAGGCGAACTGGTTGCGTATCCGCGAATTGGGCAATCAACCTGTTGCGATTCAACAAGCGCTATTGGCATTTTCATCCGATTTTTATCTGGTTGGTACAGGGCTGATGTCGCACGGTGTTAGCTTTATGACCAGTGGCTTACAGGCGGCCAGTATCGATCACTCGATGCATTTTCATCGTAATTTTGATTTAAACGGTTGGATGCTATACGACATGTGGAGTGATACCACGTCTAATGCTAAAGGCCTAAACCATGGGCAGTTTTGGCAAGATGGTAAGCTGGTTGCTACGGTACAGCAAGAAGGTCTGATGCGTTTGCGAGTGCCGAAGTCTTAAGCTCTCATCTTCTGATAAATAAAAAAAGCGACTCAAGATACATTTTGAGTCGCTTTTTTTATGAGCTTTATTTAGTTGAATTTACTCATTATTCTAAAATCTTGACCATTGCTCGTGGCAGTCCAAGTGTTGCCTGAGCGTCAACAGCATTTAGCCAATTAATATTAATTTGTGCTGCTTCTAAGGCTTCGGTTATTTCGGCAATTTGCTCAGTATTTAAAATCAGCGATTGCGGTGTCAAATACCAATGAAAATGGGTCAGTGAATGTTTAATAGGGGCATCGTCTAATAAAGTTTTACTGACTGCTTTTGCTGTCAATTTATGCTTGTCTAACCACTCGTTGATAATTTGCTCGGCAGTGGTAAATTCTGCTTCGTATACTTTTTCATTACTGGTCACTTTTAATAATGTATCGTCAATTTCAGTCGTTTTTTCTGCGGCAGTTTTAGTATTCACTTTGCCTGCGGTTTTCTCAACAAACTGTAAAGGTAAACTCCACAGTCCGCCCCAAATGCCATTGTCAGGGCGTTGTAGCCACAGTATTTTGCCATCAATATCTTCAATCAATAACGCATTGCTAAACTTGCTGGGTTTGGGCTGCTTTTTTGCTTTGACTGGATAATCCGTTTCGCGCCCCTCAGCATGTGCCAAGCAGTCCTTTTGAAGGGGACATAATAGGCAGGCAGGTTTGCTACGCGTGCATAACGTCGCGCCCATATCCATCATTGCTTGCGCGAACAATCCTGAATTCTCTATTGGGGTCAAACGCTCTGCCAATGCCCACAGCTCTTTGGTCGTGGCAGATTTGGTAATATCACCATCGATAGCCGCCCAACGCGTGAGGACGCGTTTGACATTGCCATCACAGATGACGCCATAACGATGCAGTCCCATCGCCATAATCGCGCCAGCGGTCGATGGCCCGACGCCAGATATGCCTTCCCACCCTGCTAGCGTCTGCGGAAAGTCGCCCGTCTCATCAATGACTTCGACCAGTTGTTTCGCGCCTTTATGCAAATTTCGTGCACGCGCATAGTAGCCAAGCCCCGCCCAATGTTCCGCAACCTTATCCCATTCTGCGGCTGCTAAATCTTGTACCGTTGGAAACGATGCCATAAAACGGGCAAAATAGGGCAGTACCGTCGTTACTTGCGTTTGCTGGAGCATGACTTCGGATAGCCAAACGATATAAGGATTGGGCGCGTCGGTTTGGTGCTGCTGCCAAGGTAGGTCATGGCGACCGTTTTCGGCGAACCAATCGAGTAGGCGCGGGGCGAACGAATCGAGAGAAGTAGAGTATTGAGTAAAATTATTTTCTATCGTTGTGAGGTTTGCAGTGGAGGTAAGCTGAGTCATATCATCAATTTTTGGCATATTAGTGTATGAATTATAACCGATTTTTGAGAGAAGTGAGTTGATATCGCTGTTGTGTGCTGCTTGAGATTACCACGATGTAAGCGTCTTTTGAGTATGAGTGTTAAAAAATAGAGTATGTAACAGAAAACTTAATGTAGAGTTGCAAATTTATAAAGTAAATCTTACAAAATTAAGTGAATTTTGTAGAAAAATTAACTTATCATTGTTGTGCTTTTTGCAAGATTATGACTCTTATTCTCGCTAGGGTCGCAAGAGCACCTTTGAGTTAATGATAATTCATTGTCTGGTTTCATCAAATACGCTTATTAAAGCTCACTAAGCATCATTTCAAACAAACGCTCACATGTATGAGTAATATTTAGGACTCTTTATGAAGTTAATGTCGAACTACTTATCTAAAGCATTATTGGCGCTAGCAGTCATTGGCTGTTCAGCCAACGTTTTGGCCGCCAAACCAAATCTAGTATTACAACAGCCCAATGTTTCTTTAGAGTTGGCCAATGAATTAATCGATGCCACCATGGCAGCCTGTCACGCAGAGGGCAAATCTGCCGTTGTCGCAGTTGTTGATCGTGCTGGCAATTTAATCGCGCTACAGCGCGATGATAACGTTGGTCCGCACAATACTGATGCTGCTGTCCGCAAAGCATTCACGGCATTATCTACCAAAACGCCTTCACGTACGTTGGCGGATAATGCTCGCGCTAATCCAGACTCAAATAACCTGAATACGGTAAATGATTTACTACTGATCGGCGGTGGTGTGCCATTAAAGTTTGGCAATGATGTGATCGGCGCTATTGCAGCGGGCGGCGCAGGCGGTGCAGTACAAGATGAAGCTTGTGCGTTGAAAGCTATCGAAAAAGTCATGCCTAAACAGAAGTAGTTGATGATTTAGATATCGCTAAATGATTTAGATATCATCGAAAAACTTCGATATCTCGCTAGCAGTAGATATAAAAAAAGCCCTTAGGGGCTTCTTTTGTATAAGCGCTAAAAAATAGTTTTTAGGATCCTAATTCAAAGATTAATCTTTATAGTTCAGTATACATTGCGATGGGATCGATAATTATTTCATTACTAAGCCTGCCAGTGAATGCGGATTCTAAGTTAGTTACATGAGAAACCATATTCATTATAGCTTCTTTCAAAGTTTCATAGTCATGCGCTGCTTCAGGAGGGCTAGTTTGTTCTTTTTCATATTGTGTAATTATACCGAATAAAGTGAATTGCACTTCAGTCTGTCTCGAATATTTACGAATTACTAGGTCTTCTGGTTCTCTAAGAAACTTTCGATTGAGATTAGCTGAAGCTATGTGATTAGAAAGATTCATTTGTACTTCAAGTTGACCTCCTAAACCATATTCTAAAAGGAAACTTAAGTCATCAAGCAACTGTTTGTCAAAATTTAAACCTTGATCAGATGATATTTTGTCTATGTCACTAATTCTTCGAAGTTCAGCGTTCAGTCCGCTAATTTTACTTCTTTCATCTTTTCCTTTTTGAACTCTCGAGAGTTCTGCTTTAACTAACCTAATATCTTCGTAATTAGTAACATATGTTAGTGCTTTACCCATTCTGTTAAAGTCATTAAGAGTACTTATTATTGAATCTATATCGTTGAATGTTGCCTTTGCTGTGACTTTTATAAATGATTTTTCTTTTATCAGTTTCTCTAAACTAGAGCTTTCATATGAAACTGTCAGTACTTTATTTTCTTCAATAAGCTTCTTTTCAAAAAGAGTATAAGAATAATCATTCAAAAACTTTTTTTCAGTATTTCTTTCACTATTTTTTAAGATGTCACCGACGATTCTTCCGCTAGAAATATAGCCTCTTTGTTCTTCTGATTCTATTTTCTCTAAGTTTTTCTCATTCAAAACATATTCAGTTATGCCTTCAAAAAGCTGTGATGAGAGTGAATACATTTTGTCTTCATCAAGATATATAATGTTTTTAATCACTTCTTTTCCTTTTTATATAGTCATCATAGTGTTTTCTTCGAGTATCTACTATTGACCAAACAGCTATAAGCATACCTATCAAAGCTAAGATAATAGTCGCAACTATAATTATAGTAGTCATATTTTATTCTCAACAGAAGTAATAGGTATTCTTGAAACTGCATCATATACTGAGTAGCTGATAACAAATGAAACTACTGATAAACCAATAGCACAAAATGTTATAGCTTTTATATCAATAACATCTGCTCCAACTAGATTCAAAGCTAATAAAATGCTATAAAAAGCTATAAATGTAATCGAAATACCATTTTGGACAGTTTTCCACTGTTCTCGTTGTCCTTCGTAGTGTTCTATTTCGTTGATATTAGAGATGTGCAAAACTAATCCGAAAGCAACAAAATCAGAGGCTGATAATAGATCGAGACTACCTTCTTTAGTTACAAACCAAACCATAAATCTTGCCAGAATTGGAATTAAACCTACAAGTACTGTATAAATTAGCCATTTAGTCTTTTTATTTCTCATAGTCCAAGATGTGCCTTAGAAGTTTTTAGAGTAAATAAGTACGCATATTATCAATATCAAACTATAGTAGGATTATGTTCCGGTAACCTATTTCCGATTCTTCCGCGTTTTCAAACGACGTAAGCGCTTTTCTTCTTCTTTGGCGATTCTTTTTTCTTCTGCTGCTAAGCGTTGCTTGGCGACGACGAGTTCTTCAGCTTCAGACATGGCTGGCGTCTCAAGCGTAATACGCCCAAGCTTAGCGCTACGTAACTCGTTGATCAAAATCTCAGACATGCGGTACGTATCGACTTGATTGCCCGAACGTACACAGCCGCGATTACGTCCAGCTATTTCAAAAAACTCCCAATCAGTCTTTGGTAGCGCTTCAATTTTATAGCGGGTTTTTAGCAGCTCAGGATAGGCTTGCATCAAGTATTCAGCGGTATAGCTGGCAACATCAGCGAAATCAAAAGCCGTATCACGAATACCGCCCGTCGCTGCCAGACGATAGCCAGAGTTTTCGTTTTCGACTTTTGGCCATAGCATACCGGGCGTGTCATAGAGCATTATGTCATCGTCAAGTTTAATCAATTGCTGCGACTTGGTGACCGCTGGCTCATCGCCAGTTCTTGCGACAGCACGTCCAGCCAAAGTATTAATCAACGTCGACTTACCAACGTTTGGAATTCCCATAATCATGGCTTTGATTTGGCGACCCGTCCCCACTTTATTGGGAACAAGTTGTTTACAGATGGCGATGATACGTTTGACATCATTGGCTTTATCAGTATCGCAAGCAATGGCTTTCACACCGCTTTGCTGCTCAAGATAGTCCATCCACGCTTGGGTCAATTCAGGATCAGCAAGGTCGGCTTTGTTCAGGATTTTGATGACGGGTTTTTCGCCGCGCAATGCCGCGACCATTGGGTTTTCACTACTATATGGGATACGCGCATCGATCACCTCGATGACCAAATCCATCTGCGGCATGATTTCTTTGATTTCGTTACGGGCTTTGTTCATGTGCCCAGGGAACCACTGAATACTTGCTCTCTTATCCATCTGCTTTCATAACCTTTTATAAAAAATGCGCAAAGTAAGACGATCGTCATTTACTTTTCATGGTGTCCAGTTTACTACAGAACCACCTTGCTCACGCTACAATTTCGCCCAACCAGATGCGCGGTTACTCTTGAGCTTAATTTTCTATTTCATCGCGTGCTGGAGGTAACGGTGCCAAATAACCAATGAGCAGAATCAAACTGCCTGCGCCGAGGAAAGATATCACCCGCCAAATCGCTTCGGTCTGCGACAAATCAACCAATACCAGCTTGAGCACGACAATACCTAGTAGCCCGATGCCCATAAACCAAAGCGTCCGCTGCCAATAGCGACTGGCGACGATGGTGGCGACTAAAGCTAAGAGTGTCCATAAAATGGTCAATCCGGTCTGCACTTGCTCGCTATTCCATGCGCCGCCCTGAGCGCTGTCCCACAGCGGTGTACCGATAAAGGCATGTAGCGTTCTGATCAACATACTGGAAATCAGCCAAAAGCTAATAAGTCCCAACATAACCAATAAATAATCTGCGGTAAATATACGCTTAGTTTGGGGGGCTGCACTTGATTCGATAAGACTCTCATCGCGGTGATGTTGGCTCATATAATATAGACTAAAACCAACCAATAGCGTCAGCAATGAGGTAATGTCGTATAAATTCAGTAGTGGGAAGTAGGACATACCCCAAATTACACCATCATATGACCAGTTGGTAATGATGACCCAACATAAGGCAATGGGCGCAAAGATAGCCGCGCAGCTCAATAGCACTTGTTGCCAATCAAACCAGTACAGTGGGCTTTGTTTTAATAGCTGATTCGTGCGCGTATTTTGCTTGAGATAGCTGGCATAACGATGACAGCACCATAATCCAGCCAATATTAAAATGGCTGGCATCAATACAGCCATCACCCCAGCGGAATCTGCTAGTCCATAGTGGGCGGCGGCAGCAATGATTAGAATGCTAGCTCCCAGCCAGCTTGCACTATCGTAGCGTGACAACTCGGAATGGTCGTACCATGTCTTTAACCACAACTGTCCGATAATCAACCAACCAATGATTAGACCAGTCAATAGTAGCCAATCTGCTCCTTGCCATATTAAATGAAACTCGAATTTTTGCGGCAATTGCAGGACGAGCATGAGATAAAAGACGATCGATAAGCCATGGCTAAGTTGTCTGATTTCTATCCACGAGCGATAACGATTGATTGTCCAATAAATGGCAAGGCTAACCAGTGCTGCGAGTGCAATCATGGTCGTCGTTGCCAGTGTCCAACTGGTGAACCACTGGTTAAAATCAAGCAGCAGCACTTGTAGTAGCCACGCTATAGCCGTAAAGGTCAAAAACCTTATAAGTATAGGACTGTGCCAAACAAGATTAAATACTGTGCTGTGGCTGTTGATTGAGGTTAGCCATTGCTGAGCGGCATGAGTGCTAATACCTAATGCGTCGGCATAGGTTGCTATCGCATCTGGCGTGGCGTTTTGCTCTTGAGAATATGTTGAATGATTATCTAAGCTATCATTTAAGTCTTCGTTCAAACTATCATTTAGCATAGCTGGAGAGTTGTTCGTGCGTAAAATAAATACAGTGGCTAGATAAGTCATAGCCGAAATGGTTAAGGCCAATGTCGGATAATCCTGAATGGCGAAGACCACTTTTACCATCAGCATACCTATACTGATTAGCTGCAATAACAAACCAAATAGCACTGACCATGCGCGTAGTGAGCGCCGTCCAAACCAGACCAGCGCCAGTCCTTGTACTGACCAGCCAAAGGCAATCCATTCAGCATCTAATGCCAGCGGAATGACCAACGCCAAAAAGCCAAACCCTAAAGCTAGCATGCCCTCGGTGATTAAGGCATAACGCTGGCTACGCTGCACAAACAACCCGCCGAGTCCTAAATAAACAGTGGCTAAAATAGCACTAGCGATGGTTAAGGCGTTAGGAATGTCATCTAATAATGCCGAAAATAAACCAAAGGCTAATATCGGCACTGAAAACAGTAAGCCAGTATCAATAGGGAATACATAGCTATTATATCTTGCCTGAACGCTATCTAGATGTTTTACGTTGTCTGCGCTCTCTGTCTGGATGATGTCTGTTTCATTAAGGGTATTGTAGACAATGATTTGTTGGGCGTAGCGAATGACGACAAACAGATATAGCAGTAAATGTAAGGTGACCAGTAGGACTAAAGAGCAGCGCTGCGCCTCAATGACTGTGCTCAAATTTTCACTGATGCCCCAGTAGTAAGCCAATCCAAAGGTCATAGTGACACCGAATAAATTCAGTATTTTCCACGGGTGGTAATGCGCAATAATCGCAATCGTCACGTTCAATAGTAGATAGTAACTAAACAATACCACCAAACTGCCCGTGTCTTCACTGGTCAAAATAGGCGCAAAGAAACCACCCGATAATGCCAACAAAGCCAGTGGAAAAGCGTTTTGACGCACGGCAAGGGCAATGGTAATCGCAGATAATAGCCCAAGCCCAATAAAGCTCGGTAGACTAGGCAAGACTTGGTAAACGCTATAGGCAAAAAAGGTCGTTAAATACGCAATCGCTAAGCCTGCGCCTTGTAGGGTGATGCCATAAGCAAAGCGATTTTTTGCCAATTTTAGACCTAATGCTGCCAGACCTAAACCGAGGATGCCTATCGCTAAAAGCTTGGACGCTATCGACACTTCGATATAGTCGCTTAACAAGCGAAGTAGTAGCACCACACCGATAAGTAAGACGATCACGCCAACACGCACGACTAGATTGCCGCCAAAAAACCAGTTTTTGATGGAGTGAATGAGTGAAGTGACGATAGGCAGTGAGCGCTCATCCGGCTCTATGGGCGATGGTTTTTTTGGAGAAGGGGCTGGTTTCGGGTGAATCGTAGCAGTAGGTAAAGGAGGTGCTGAGTCAAATAGCTCTTCGTTAATAGATTGGGGCGAGTGAGTCTCAGCTAGCGTTTGAGCCATTGGTTCAGTATGAACGTCTACGTCATTATCGGCGTTATTATTCATAGAGCTGACACGGTGTTGCTGCGCTTGTAACTCATCTTGCAGTTGCGTGATATCTTGTTGAAGCTGATCAACGCGTCGCTTTAGTTTATGGTAAAAAACGATAATCACTACTAGACAAACAAGCAATACAAACCCGCTGATATCAGACATAGCGCTACCACACCGTTACTCAATATTTGATGGCTTGATGATGACTCGATTTCAAAGCAAACACAAGCAAAGCGCTCATCAAAATAAAAGGATTAGCCCAAGATTATTCGTTCACTATCATTGAGCTGACCTTGATGCTTTATAAACTAAGATATTTATGCGGCATATAATTTATGTCTTTCTGATAATGTACATTCACGTAGGGTTAGATAATTCACCATACCTGAGACGATACCTGCAATAACACCGATAATAATTAAAGCTGAAATCAAAGATACTTCGACCGTACCTGCGTATTTTTGCCATAGTACAGCAAGAGAGGTCAATACCCCAAAGGTGAAAAATCCATGCTTTATCGTCAACCAAAAAGCGGTTGGGAAGAATGCTACTTTTTTTTCTTTGATACCAAAATAAGCCACCATAGTTAAAATCATGGCTAACGTAATCGATAAGGTAACGGAGGTACCGAGCACTGTGTCTTCATTATTGGTAATAGAGTCAACAGATATTGCGATTGATGAGTATGTTTTTAAGAAGAAATATTGTATGCCGCCGTTAATGAAAGCATTGATTACGCCAGTAAGCATAGCGCCTTTTAGCAATTTTGCGTTTAATGTTGTTGTCATGGTTTATGTTCCAAGTCCAAGCGGGTAGGTTTATGCATAAAAAATACTGAGTAGATAAAATCCTACCCAGTATGGTCAATGTTCAAGACGCCCTATTATGTATCGTTTATAAATTTATGATTAAAATGATGGCTGAGTTTATGAGGTTGGCATTTTGCTTTTGTAAACACCGCCGCCATTGACTGTCAGTTCAGCACCAGTAATCCAAGACGCTGCATCACTTAACAAAAACGCCATCGCTTGAGCGATATCTGCTGGCACACCACGTCGTTTTAGGACGATACCTTTGACCACATTATCGATCATTTCTTGGGTATAACCGGCTTCTTCAGAGGAAGCACCATTATCTACTGTACCGATGATTAGTGAGTTAAAGCGCACTTCAGGACCTGATGCGACCGCCATACTTTTTACCATATTTAGCAAGCCCGCTTTAGCTGTGCTGTATTCGATAAATTCTGGCGATGGTGTATTACCAACCATGGATCCAGAAAATACCACAGAGGCGTTTTCTTCTTGTTTTAAATACGGCATACATAAACGAGTCAAATGATAAGATCCCAAGGTATTGAGCTTATACGCATTGACCATTTTTTCGGTGGTAGATTCCCATAAGGGCGTACTTGCACCCCAACCGACGTTGTTGACTACTGCAGAAATCTTACCGAATTTTGCAATAGTTGCATCCACCAAGGCTGCAATTTGCGTCTCGTCAGTAAAGTCGGTTTTCATGCCTAAGGTTGCATTGCCTGTTTCTTTTTCGATATCAGCGGCAATTTGCTTCACTTTATCTTCATTTAAATCAGCGAGGACAATGTTGCCTCCTAATGAGCTTAAAAACCGTGCAGCCTCGCTACCAATAGCGCCTGCTGCACCACTGATAATGATGGTTTTATGATGAAAGTCGAATAGTTGTTGGATTGTTTTCATGGTTTTACCTCATTATTAGTGAGTGGTTAGAGAGCTATCAGCAAGTGGTGTGACCGATTATATGAATCACGACTGTGCAATAACCATGTTAGCGTCTTAAATCCTTACTAATAGTAAGCCTTTGTAAATATGTAATGATCAATATGGATTTGTTTACGATAAAAAAAGCAGAGTGCGGCGGGCGCACTCTGCTATATATTGCGTTAATAGATAGGGGTTAATAAATAGTGTGTTAATAACCTGAAAACAGCTATTGATATGCCTGATTCAAAGATTATTTACCTAAGTTATTTACCTAAGTTATTTACCTAAGTTATTTTCCATAAATTCAAGCATGTTTTCCCAGCTTTGCTTGGCAGCGGCTTCGTTGTAGCCGAGATCAACCTCATTTTTAGCAGCGCGCTCATCGGCATGTGGATTGGTAAAGCCATGTTTAGCGTTGTCATAAACATCGATAATATAGTCAACGCCAGCAGCATCTAGTTCTGATTTTAGACCTTCTATTGCTTCCATTGATACCATTGAATCATCGCGACCGTGAGCAACCAATACGTTAGCGGTGAAGTTTTTATCCGCTGGCTGTTTTGGTGTTGGGTTGCCATGGAAAGTGGCGACCGCTTTTAATGGCATGCCTTCGCGAGCCATATCAAGCACGACCTTACCACCAAAGCAAAAGCCAATCGCTGCTAGATTGTCACCATCAACGGCTAACTGGTCGCTAAAGTCATTAAGGATTAAACGGCAGCGCGACATCAGCATATCTTGATCTTCTAATACTTGCTCCATCCACATATTCGCTTGCGCGGCATCGGTGGTCAGCTTGCCTTCACCGTACACGTCCATTGCGACGGCGGCATAACCTGCTTCTGCCAAGCGCTCGACCACTGATTTTGGGTGATCAACGATACCCCACCATTCTGGCGCTACTAAAATTCCCGCAACAGGATGGTCGTCAGATGCATTTTCTGGCAATGCCACATAGCTGATAAGCTGGACACCGTTTTCGGTGGTACTGATTAATTCAAAAGTCTTAATTGACATATTATTATCCTTTTTTATGTGAGGAGTTTTACGTTATAAAGGTTATTTGTCTGTGTTTTTGCTATATCGTTTTTCTTACTTTTACTACCTTAACGCTCAACCTAGGCAAAAACAGCTATAATACTGTAACGCTCTTTATCAAAATGCTACGGCACCTTTATGACACTAAACTTGTTAGACAACTGTGCAGCCCATCTCGACTCTGACGCAACTTTGCCGCAAAAAGTCACGGAAAAATCAGCTGTGAGCTTATTTCCTGACAGTGGTAATGAAAGCAACAGCGACCATGACAGTAAGCTCAATGATACCTTGCGTCCGAATTTTTGGTCGCGCTTTGCACTGTCAGAACTCAATCATAGCGAATGGGAAGCGTTGTGTGATGGCTGTGGCAGCTGCTGTTTGATTAAGTATATTGACGAAGATGAGAATGGCGATGTGGATGAAGAGTTGGTCGAGTATACCGATGTGACTTGCCAGCTAATGGACTGTACGACGGGTTATTGTCAGCACTATGACACGCGTCAAGAGCATGTGCCAGACTGTATTCAGCTGACCATGGACAATCTGCCGCAGATGATGTGGTTGCCTTCGCACTGCGCCTATAAGCGTTTGTATAAAGGACAAAATTTGCCAAATTGGCATTTGTTATTGACCCAAGATGCAGTGGTAACGCAGCAACAAATGCGTGCTGCCAATGTTGGCGTGGCAGGGCGCTGTGTTTCTGAAACTGGTATGTCTGATGAAGCGATGGAGGAGCGGGTGGTCAGCTGGGTTAAGCCTTGATAATATTGAGAGTTACTGAAATCAGTGACATCAGTGACGTTGGTATTATTGCAGGGTAAACGTACAATGCGACTTGATTTTAATAAGAAGCCTGAGCTGCAGATTTGGCTTTTGCCTCAGCATCTTCTTGCGTGTCAGCCAATGGCGGGATAGGAATATCCTGACGAATTTGCTCAGAGAACTCGCGGCTGTTTTCGTTGCTATTAACGCCAGACTCTAGATTGATTTGATTATCAAATCCTTTAACCTTTGAGTTGATATGGGTACGCTCGTACCATGTATCCATTGACCAAGGCTGTCCAGTATTTTCTGGATTAGCGTCAAGCATACCGACATCATATAGATAATTTGGCAGCCAGCCAGAGACCCAAATACGATAATCCCACGGCAGGCGATCACCACTGACGATACGCGCCATATAAAAAATGATATTGGTGCAATTACTGAGTAATGTGTTATACCAAGCAGGCTTGGTATTCAATTCATCGGCAGCGGTTAAGTAAGATTCAAATAGTGACTTGACCTCGTGCTGCTGCAAGTTACTAACGGGAAATAGATAAACTTGCTCGCCACGCGCATTCGTTCGGGTATAAATAATATCGCGCTCTTCTGCGGCAATCAGGCTCAGCTCATAGCGTCTAAAAAACCCTGCTAATGCCGAAAACGACTCGCCTTCTTCTTTACGAATCTCAAATGAGAAAGCAAGCGGTCTATCATCTTCAAAACGAAAACTGACCAAAGTATGGGCAATCAGTGGACCCATCCAGTAAGAATTGGTGACATCGACGCCAGATAGTTTGGACATATCAATGGTACGTGTGTCCCAGCGTTCGGTCGCCTCCGTGTCGGTATGCCAATCAAAGTTGCGTACATTGGTTAGGGTCACTAAATTAGGGTTGATTGCATCGCGCTCGTAAGTGACTCTTTCACTTACCTCAGCCATCCAGTCGCGCTCTTGTTGGGGTTCAATAGAAAAAAACCAGCCAACGCCTACCAACCAAATAGCGCCATATAAAGCGGTTAACCATTTATTTGCTGACTTACTATTTATGGTTGCTTCGTTGCTCCATGGTTTACTGCTGTGTTGTTTATGATCAAAGCGCTGAGCTATTTTCGGCCAATAGCGAACGCTCAGTAAGGCTGTCAGTACACCAACAATGAAAATTGCGGCTAACCAAGTGATGGCAGAGCCTGCCCCAAACTGATACCAAATCGCCAGCAATAACCAGACAGCTGACAGTAGCAAGGTAATAATGATGAAAAACTGTACAAAATAATATCGCCATGTAGGTGTCGGTTGGCGACCATTCGCAGTGTTATTTTTTAAGCCGTGTCTATCCGAACCATGATTATTTGACTCAAGCGTGTCCAAGCCGTTATCTGAACGATGGCTATGTGAGTGCGGCGTGAGCAGGCGAGAGAAAAAGGAACGTAGCGACATAGGGTGTGCTTTGGTGTGTGAAGGCTTTGACCATAGCAAAGTTTATAACGTACTGACAATACAATTTGAGTGAATTTATCGTTGAATGTCGGTGAGCCTTGCGCTAAAGTGAAGCTACTTTGATCTGCTCCATTTATAATTTAATAATCAAAGATCTGTTTTATTTGCTGTATTCATCCCCATCTACGTCTGTTATTACGTATTATTGTTTTTACGTATTATTTTAATTGTTATTAACTAAAGAGGTTAAATCACATCACCATGTCTGACGACACTCCCAGCCCGAGTAGTTGGTCGATGCGCGGCTTAAAACGCTGGCTATCGACCGCCCCCGAAACCCGTGACGAATTGATTCGTCTGGTACAAGACTCGCGCCAGTTCTTAGAGCCTGATACCGTCGATATGTTAGAAGGCGTGCTGGATCTGCCTGCGACACAAGTGCGCGAAATCATGACTCCGCGTCCGCAAGTGGTTGGGCTACACGAAAGCACCAGTCTCGCTGAGGTGATGGATATCATCCTTGAGACCACCCATTCGCGCTATCCTGTCTTTGACAGTCAAGATGATGATGCCGTCATTGGCATTTTATTGGCAAAAGATTTGATTCCTATTCTTGTGCATATGGTGCGCGATCAAGAAGATAAAATCGATAGCAAACGTTTGAGAGATTTGGTACGTCAGCCGCTATATATTAGTGAGACGGCACGTTCTGATACCTTGTTACGCTCATTGCAGCGTACCCAAGTACATATGGCGATTGTCGTCGATGAATTCGGCAACTTTGGCGGTGTCGTTACCATGGAAGACTTGCTTGAAGAGATTGTGGGTGACATCGTCGATGAGCATGATGACTTCGATGAAGACAGTGATATCAATAACATCGTCGCTGATCCTGAAAAACCAAATACGTGGCGTGTGCAAGCGTCTACCGTGATTGAAGACTGTAATGATGAGCTTGGCAGTCATTTTGATGATACGGATGTCGATACCATGGGTGGTCTAGTCATGCAGGCGCTTGGTTATGTGGGTGATTTGGAAGGTGAAAGCGTGGTGATAGATGATTGGAAAATCACTATTACTGATGTTGAAGGGCGTTTTATCCAAAATCTTGAGCTCACCAAAATCAATCCTGATCAGCAAATATTGATAGGCAGTCATTGATGTGTCGATAGCGACCTAAACATTGTTTGATATACTCAAAAAAACACGATTGCGGTCGTGTTTTTTTTGTGTTTGCTATTGGGTATTTGCTACGCAATGTTACCTATTAATGGGTTGAGACTGGTATCATGGGCGGGTTTAACTTTTAGATACTGTACAAAACACAATACGGTCTGCTTCAGCTTGGTTTTCATCTGAATGTTGACGCTTAAAATTTTGAAAAATATGGTTTTGGATAACTGCTATGCGCCTGTCTACTGTTGATTTACAAAAACGCCTGAACCCTGATAAGCCAAAGGGTTTGCCTATAGCGCTGACGGTATTGATTGCGTTGTTGGCAGGTGCGGTGTTTATATTTGCACTGGCGCCTTATGGCATTTGGCCACTAGCATTGGTTTCGCCTGCTATTTTATATGCATTATTGATGCCTGATATGAGCGGTAAACGTGCTTTTCTTATCGGTCAGGCTTATGGTACGGGACTTTGGTGCGTTGGTGCATTTTGGTTATACACCTCTATTCATGTTTATGGCGATACGCCAGCGTGGCTTGCGCTGATTATGATTGCGCTGATGGGGTTAGGCATGGGGTTATTCCATGGCTTTTTGGCGTTGGTTTTCAACCGTATGGTCGGTCGTCAGCCATTGTCGTTTGCGGCGCTATGGATACTCCAAGAGTGGCTGAAAACGTGGCTGTTCACTGGATTCCCGTGGTTGTTTGTCGGTTATGCCTTTACGGAGCAGTATTGGTTATCGTCATTAGCACCAGTTGCTGGCGTCTTTGCAGTGTCTTTTGTGGCGGTATTATTGGCAGCCAGTTTGGTTGAGCTATTGCGTCGCCGTGGCGGCTATATGATTCCGTCGATAGCATTGTTGGTCATTAGCAGCGCGTTATGGTTGATTAATCCGCAATGGACGAAACCAAAAGGCACACCTGATTTGTCCGTGTCCTTAATCCAAGGTAATATTCCACAAGATTTAAAATGGCTCACCGAATATCAAATAGAAACCCTAAAAATTTATGCAACTCTGACAAGTACTGAGTGGGATCGCGATATCGTCTTATGGCCAGAATCCTCGATTCCTATGTTTCAAGATGAAGCGATTGGCTTTATCAGTGAAATGGTTAAAATGGCCAAAGAAACAGATACCACGTGGGTAACAGGTATTCCTTATAGAGATTTAGAAAACTTTGACCCAAAAACGGATAAATATCCGCCATTTTATAATAGCGTGGTTGCGCTAGGTAGTGACGCTGAGGGCATGTATAAAAAGCAGCGCCTGGTACCATTTGGTGAATATATTCCCTTCGAAGGCATGTTAGATATCTTGCCAAACCTTGCTGGTAGTCAAGAAATCATGAGCTATAGTCGTGGTAGTGACAACCAATCACCGCTGCGTGTACGTGGTCATAATTTGGGCTCAGCAGTCTGTTATGAAGTGGCTTACCCTGATACCACTCGTAAAAACGCGATTGGCACGGACTTCTTATTGACCATCTCAAACGATGCTTGGTTTGGTACGTCGGCAGGTCCATTGCAACATCTGCAAATGGTGCAGATGCGCGCGCTAGAGAATGGGCGTTGGTTTATGCGTGCGACCAATACGGGCGTGACCGCGATCATCGATCATAAAGGTCGTATCGTCGAGCGTGCACCGCAGTTTGAGCGCACCGTATTGCGCGGTGATGTTCAGGCGCGGGTTGGTAATACACCTTTTATGAGCTTCGGTAATTATCCGATTCTCTTTATCATTACGCTGTTACTTGTCTTGAGCTACTTTGGTAAGCGTGGGATGCCGCAACCGCGTTTGGGTAAGTCGCTAAAATAACTGGCTATTATTACAAGTCATAATGAATCGCTAGAATGGGTTATGAGAATTAACCACAAAAGCGAGTGGCAAAGTTTGTTGATAATAAATCCTTTAAATACTTAAGGGTTTTAACAAATCGGTACGAATTGCGATATAATAGACCAATATTTTAAATATTTTGTGCAAGGTGGATAAGGTATGTCAGAACATATTGTCGAAAACAACCCTAAAAAAGAGTTCTTATTTGCTTTAGGCGGTGTTGCCTTATTTTTAGGTATCGTCTTACTTATTGGTATTTCTGGATTTTTGCGTCCAGCAGGCGAGCACATTACTGCTGAGACAACCGAAACCTCAGCGGCGGCTGATGAAGCAGAAGCGATTGCTGCTGAAGACACTGCGCCAGCTGAAACAGCACCTGTAGCCGCGGATGCTACAGCGACTGATACTGCTGCAGACGCAAGCGTTACCCCAGCGACCGATACTGATAGCGCTGTGGTTACTGCAGAAGCTGGTACTGCAACTGCTTCTGGTACAGTCAGTCAAACTGCGGTTGCAGATGCTGATCTAACGGCTGAGCAAGCAGACGGTGATTTGGAAGCGGGTGATACCACTGATGAAGCGGTAGCCGCACAGTAATATACGTAAGTCGATGCTACTTTTTTAAAGTACGGATCGACAAACCGCTTCGCTTAAAGTCCAAGTATTTTTGCTTAAAGCCTAAGTATTATTGTAATACCATAAGCACAACAGCGTCGTCATCACTGACATTGATGCTAAAAATAAAAGTCCGCTTTCAGCCAATGATAGCGGGCTTTTTTGTGGGTATTTGTGTAATTATTGACCAATTATTTCTTTACTTGATTATATCCAAGTGAAACAATGATGCGCCTATATGACCGCTTGTCGGGATAATTATATATTTGGTCGTTAATACAGTGGTCTTTAAAGGAATAAAGTTATGAGTGCAGAATCAAAGTCAGAGGTTAGTGCTGCTGAATTGGCAGCACTAGATAATGGATTTATGGGGCACCCTAAGCCGCTACGTCCATTGTTTTTCACAGAAATGTGGGAGCGATTCTCTTATTATAGTATCCGTCCACTATTAGTATTATTTATGGTAGCGACCGTCGGTAGTGGCGGTTTTGGTTTCGATGAAGTTACAGCTTCTGCTATCTATGGTATTTTTGCTGGTTCGTTATATTTAGCGGCAGTACCGGGTGGCTGGTTGGCTGATAATTGGCTCGGTCAAGAGCGTGCACTCTGGTGGGGTAGTATTATTATCGCCCTTGGTCATTTGTGTATCGCACTATCGGCTATGTTTGGGATGACGCTGTTTTTTGTGGGTTTGATGTGTATCGTTCTCGGTTCAGGCTTATTTAAAACCTGTATCTCCGTGATGGTCGGAACGTTGTATCCCAAAGGCGATGCACGCCGTGATAGCGGCTTTACTCTATTTTATATGGGTATCAATATTGGTGCGCTACTGGCTGCCCTTATCGTTGGCGTATTTAAAGAAAAAGGTATGTGGCATGTAGGCTTTGGTGTCGGTGGTCTTGGCATGTTAGCTTCACTATTGATTTATCGTTTTTCAGCTAAAAAAACCTTAAATCGTTATGCTCGTGCCAAAAACATTACGCCTGAATGGGAACAAACGACTGGACGTTTCAAAAATGTAGGTCGCTGGGTTGGCGGGTTTCTCGCGCTACTTGCTGCCATTACTGTCTTAGTGTCGACTGGTATTATGCCATTTAACCCTGAAATGGTTGCTCAGTATATGACTTACCTCATTGCCGCAGTCGTCATATTATACTTTGCTGTCATGTTTATTTCACCGCGATTGGATAAAACTGACAAGCTGCGTTTGTTAATTTGTTTTATCTTAATCATCGGCTCGACGCTATTTTGGTCAAGCTTTGAGCAGCAGCCAACGTCTTTTAACCTGTTCGCCGATCGCTATACAGACCTGAATGTTTTAGGCTTTGAAGTGCCTAGTATTTGGTTTCAATCGCTTAATCCTTTGTTTATTTTAATATTAGCGCCGATCATTAGCATTGTCTGGGTCAAGCTTGCCAATCGAGGCCTTGAGCCAAATAGTATGGTAAAGTTTGCGCTTGGTATGTTGTTTGCCGCTGCAGGCTTTGCCTTGATGATATTTGCCTCAAAAAGCATTTTGACTAGCGATGGTGGATTGGCTTCACCTTTATGGTTAGTGGGTAGTTTATTATTGCTGACCCTTGGTGAGTTGGCGCTCAGTCCTGTTGGTCTGTCTGCAATGACTAAGCTTGCGCCAAAAGGCATGCAAGGTCAGATGATGGGGCTTTTCTTTGCTTCTCTTGCTTTAGGTAATTTGGTTGCTGCGTTCTTTGGTGGTCAAGTATCAGCGGATAAGATCGAAGGGTTGCCGGGCTTATTTACGATGATGACGATCTTTTTGGTGGTCACAGCCGTTGTCTTATTGGCATTAGCCAAACCGATCAATAATATGCTGCAAAAAAGCGAGCGTGCAGATAAGCTGAGCTAATTCAGACACACGGTTAACGGATTTAGGATCAATAGCAATACTAGCAAAAATGTTAGATGGCGAGACGTGTTACCATGATCGGTAGCACGTTTTATGGTGACACTTAGTAAGTTATTGCCCCCACGCTATTGAAAGTACGCTTTCCGCCCAAACATCTAATAATGCTCTGCTGTAATGCTCCTAAAAATAGCTAGCCTCATTTATCTGGTCATTGACAATATTTTAATTTTTAAGACATTGAGCTGCTTATGTAGGTTTAGATGCTGAGCATTCAATGAATGATAAATAGCAAACGCCTAAAACAGTTTACTCGCTCAAATAAGACGACTATCCATAGTCGCCTCACAATATGATTTTTCCAAATCTTATTTTTTAAAATCAATAAGGACACCTTTTATGAATAAACAAAGCATCCACGATCGTATCGACAGCCTACGTCAGGCGTTGATAGCACAAGATCTGACCGCGATTATCGTACCGTCTGCTGATCCGCATTTATCTGAGTATCTGCCAGAATATTGGCAAGCGCGCTTATGGTTATCAGGATTCACAGGCTCAGTCGGGACGCTCGTTGTTACCGCTGATTTTGCTGGATTATGGACGGACAGCCGCTATTGGGTACACGCCGCTGACCAATTAGAAGGTACTGGTATTAGCTTAGAGAAGCTTGCACCGGGTCAGCCAAATCATATTGATTGGCTCGCCGAGCATTTGGCTGAGGGGGATAGCGTGGCAGTCGACGGCAATGTATTGTCTATCTCTGAGCAAGATAGATTGTTAAATGCCTTTGATGCCAATGACATTACCTTAATCACTGAGCGTGACGTATTGACAGAAATATGGAGCGATCGTCCAGCGCTACCTACTGCCAGTCTATATCAACACGATGCGCAGTTTGTCGCGCAGACTGCTACCTCAAAACTTGCCGCTGTACGCGCAGGTATGGCTGAGGCAGGCGCAACCCATCACTTGCTTTCAAGCTTAGACGATATTGCTTGGTTGACCAATTTACGCGGCGCTGATGTTGACTATAACCCTGTGTTTTTGGCACATATGCTCATTAGCGAACATGACGCGACATTGTTTATCGATAATAATAAAGTCAGTAGCGAGATAGCACAAAGCTTAAAAGACAGCGGTATCACCCTTGCTGATTATGATGCTGTGCAAGATGCGTTGGGCACATTGACTGCTGATGACTTATTGCTATTAGACCCAAGTAAAGTGGCAGTAGGTACGTTATCTAAAATGGGCGATGGCATAGGTTTTATTGAGCAAATGGCGCCAAGTACGTTGCTAAAATCGGTTAAATCTGACGCTGATATCGACCATGTGCGTGAAGCCATGCGTCAAGATGGCGCGGCATTAAGTGAGTTTTTTGCCGCATTTGAGCAGCGTTTAGCAGACGGTGAGCGTTTAAGCGAGCTGGACGTTGATAGTATGCTCATCGAAGTGCGCAGTCAGCAGCCACATTATGTATCGCCAAGTTTCCCGACTATCGCAGGCTTTAATGAAAATGGTGCGCTGCCACATTATCGCGCAACGCCAGAAAAATTTAGCTACCTAGATGTCAATGAAGGTGAGGGTGGTTTATTGCTCATTGATTCAGGCGCTCAGTATCAAAACGGCACCACTGATATCACCCGTGTGGTCGGTATTGGACAGGTAAGTAGCGAACACAAACGTGACTTTACCACCGTACTCAAAGCCCATATTGCCTTAGCAAAAGCACATTTCCCTGATGGTATCGCTTCACCACTCATCGATGCGATATGCCGTGCACCATTATGGCAGGCACAGATGGATTATGGTCACGGTACTGGTCATGGCGTTGGTTATTTCTTGAACGTCCATGAAGGCCCACAAGTGATTGCTTATAGTGCCAGCATGCCGAAAGAGCGTGCGATGAAAGAGGGCATGATCTCAAGTAATGAGCCAGGTCTATACCGTGAAGGCAAATACGGTATTCGTATTGAGAACCTGATGGTTAATAAACGTGTTGCCCAGCCTATAGAAACGGAATTCGGCGATTTTCTTAATTTTGAGACCGTCACTTATTGCCCAATTGATACCCGTTTAATTGAGTCGTCATTATTAACTCAAATCGAAATTGATTGGTTGAATAATTATCATAGCCAAGTCTATGCAGAGCTAAAAGACCGCGTTGAAGGTGCGGCACTTGAATGGCTGACTGAGCGGACTAAGGCTATCTAAAGTAAACGCTCATATCGACGAAGCTAAAATGAAAAAACCCCCGTAAAGTTTACGGGGGTTTTTTAGTACTAGGAATTTGTTACTAAGGATTTATTGCTAAAGGGTGATGCGTAGGACGCAGCATTTAGCTTTTTTTAGACTCTTTGTCAGTTCCTGCTTCATCTTCGCTTACATTTTGAGTCACTTCAGCACGTAACCAAGATTTTAAATTCTCAGACATCAGCATCATTTGCTCACTGAGATAATCATCAATTTGCATTTCCAACTCACGGATCATTTCTTGATGTGTAGTACTCAGTTTCGCATCTTTCAATGCCAGTTTAATGGCGGCGCTGGCTTTGTCATTGACCGCTTTTATGCTGTGGTCGTCATTAATATGCTTGTCATGAGCGACATTAGCATGTTCACTGATGGTTTTGTTCTCAGAACTAGATTGCGTCGCAGCCGATTTTTCAACATTTTGGTTTTTCTCAACCGTGTTATCAATGCTGAGCGATTCTGAATCGCTGGCATCATTGGTGTTTATAGCGGTCGTTTTATCAGCGGCTATTTGCTCAATTTTCTGTTGTTCTTTTTGCGCGGTATCTGCTGCTTCACGAAGTTTGGCTGCCTCTTTTAATCTAGCACTTTCTTTTAATCTGGCATCCTCTGCCGCTTTTACTTTTTGTTGTTCTTCTCGCTGCTGTTTTTCAGCAGTCGCTTGCTCTTCGGCTTTTTTGTCAGTAATGGCTTTAGCGATGGCTTGCTCCGCTTCATGGTTTTCGTATAGCTCATCGATGTGGGTATCCAAATCATGAGTATTAAAGACAAAGCTTTCAAATGGGGTATCGTTTTGCAGTAAGGTGGTGATGTCTTTTAGCTCTTGGGTAATTGCTGCGCGAATAGGCTCAGGCGCACACGTCCAGCGCTGGTAAAACTGATGGGAAAATGAGTAGCTTGACATGGTATCGTCCATAAATGTTCCAAAAATTACCCCTTATCATACGCAAATACGATAAGGGGCTGCAAGTGGACAAACGTAGCAAATCTGACACCAAGGTTACAACGACCGACATGGTGAGTTTTATACCTTAATGATTCACGGGCCAGCGCGCAAATACTAACGAGCCATTGGTACCACCAAAGCCAAAGCTATTGGATACGGCATACTGTAGGTTTTCAACTTTGCGCGATTGGTTGGCGACATAGTCGAGGTTACAGTTGTCTTCCACATTGTCCAAATTAATGGTGGGTGGCACATGCTGATGCTGTAGGGCAAGGACGGTAAATATGGCTTCAACAGCACCCGCGGCACCAAGCAAATGACCCGTCATCGATTTGGTTGAGCTAACCAAAATGCGGTCTTTGACTGGGGCAAAAACGGTTTCAATAGCAATCGATTCAGCGACATCACCCGCAGGGGTGCTGGTGCCATGAGCGTTGACATAACCAACACTCGATGGCTCAATGCCTGCATCATTTAGGGCATTACGCATCGCTCGCGCCGCACCGCTGCCATCTTCAGGCGGTGCTGTGATGTGACTGGCATCATCACTCATCCCAAAGCCGACCAGTTCAGCGAGTATGGTTGCACCGCGTGCTTTGGCATGAGCGAGGCTTTCTAGTACCACCATACCCGCGCCATCACCGAGCACAAAACCATCACGGTCTTTGTCAAAGGGACGCGAGGCTTTGGTTGGTTCGTCATTGCGAGTTGAGAGGGCATGCATGGCACCAAAACCTGATATGCCAAGTGGGCTTGAGCCTTTTTCACTACCGCCTGCTAGCATGACATCGGCGTCACCATAAGCAATCAAACGTGCAGCGAGACCCATTGCATGGGTAGCGGTGGTACAAGCCGTCGATGTCGCAAGGTTGGGACCTTTTAAGGTATGTTTAATCGCGACTAAGCCTGCTGCCATATTCACAATAGAGCCAGGAATGATAAAGGGCGAAACTTTCATAGCACCTTTTTCTCGTAGCGTATCGCGACTGTTTTCAATGGTTTGGATACCACCAATACCTGAGCCTAAAATAATGCCGAATCGCTCTTGATCGACATTTTGCACAGGTGCGTCAGCAGCACTTACTTCATCGATAAAACCAGCGTTCTGTAATGCCATACTAGAGGCGGCAATACCATAATGAATAAATTCATCATAGCGTCGCGCGTCTTTGGCATTCATATATTGCTTGGCATCGAAATCCTTGACCACGCCAGCAATTTGAGCGCGATAGCCAGTAGCATCAAAATGTGTAATTGGCGCGATGCCGCTATCACCATTGAGCAGTTTAGTCCATGAGCTATCGACGTCGAGTCCCAAAGGTGTCAACGCACCCATACCCGTAATTACGACGCGCAAGTCATCGCTACGCTCATAGTGCGGTAGTTTCTGACGCGGTTGATGCTCCGCTGTTGCGCTAGCATCATTGGTAGCTTGATCAGTAAGTGAACTGCTGTGTTGGCTCATGCGATATATCCTATACTTACAAGTCCTAAGAGGAGGGTATTTCAGAATTCATTATAAAACACATAAGTGCACGTGTGTAAACTAAAATTTGACCAGTCAGGCGAAACAAACCTGACCCAAAACCACGCCTTTACTCGCACCAGTCACGGCTGGCAAATTACCCGTTTCACCTATTAGTGTTTGCCGTGCGAGCCATGCAAAGGCGACGGCTTCGACCCACGCTGGATTCAGTCCTAAGCTTGCGGTGGTCTCTACCGTGCAATGGGGCAGATGCGCTTGCAAGCGAGTCATCAAATAATCGTTTAATGCACCGCCACCACAGACGTAAACCGAGCTATTTTCATGAGCATTAATAAACATGTTAATTTGCATACTGGCACTCATCGCTGTCAGTTCAGTAAGCGTCGCCTGCACATCCGCTGACGAATAGCGAATATGGGCAGATGCCTGATCGAACTTTTGCAGCTCATCCTGTAGCCATGCTAAGTTAAAATCTTCACGCCCAGTGCTTTTTGGATACGTTCGCGCAAAAAATGGATGTTCTATTAGCTGATTAAGTAGCGGCTCAACCACTTGTCCAGACTGCGCCCAAGTGCCGCCAGCATCATAATCTTTATCAGTATGCAATGCCGTCCACGCATCCAACAATAAATTGGCAGGACCCGTATCATAACCAATCACAGGGCTATCGTTTGCTGGCAAGACTGTGATATTGGCAATACCGCCTAAATTTAATAACACGCGCGTGCTATCAGGCGTGGCAAATAACGCTTGATGAAAAGCTGGAACCAAAGGCGCTCCTTGACCGCCAACTGCCATATCACGGCGGCGAAAATCGCTGACGACGCTAATGCCAGTACGCTCAGCAATGATGTTGGCATCGACCAATTGCAAGCTAAAGCCCAGTTGCGGACGATGGCGTACCGTTTGACCGTGACAGCCGATCGCCAACACTGACTCTACATCAGTATTCGATTGCTGCAATAAATTATTGACCACCTCGCTGGCAAATTCAGCGTATTCTTTACTTGCCCAACCGAACCAGTCTAATTCGCTGTTTGGTTCACCCTCTGCAGGTATTAATTCTTGAACACCATTAGGCTGACATAAAGCCAATAATACTTCACGCAAACGCGGCGGAAACTCTTGGCTATGAGTTGCTAACAGTCGCATCGGTTGCTGTGTATCTTTTTCAGCACTACTATCACTACTAAACTGACAAAGAACCGCATCCATCCCGTCTAAGCTGGTGCCAGACATCATGCCGATATATAAGCCATCATCGAAGTTTTCAAACACGGTTTGCTCGAGTGCATCGGTCAAGGTGGCATAGTTTAAATCGTCAATATTATCTAGACGGCTATCTAAGCTCATCTCTAAACTTAAATCTGTGTCAGGAGTATTCTGAATATCGTCAATCGATACGGGCTTGGTCATGGCAATTTACCTTAAAAAACGCTAGTATATCTCTCAAATTCTAACATCTTTTACTGGCTACGAGATTCTAAATAGCCCAAACGCGTTACCCTTTTAATAAAGACAATAAAGAGAGCATCATGACCACGCAAACCTACACCCTAGAAGAACAACTTGCCCTGATCCAACGCGGCACGCAAGAAATCCTATCTGAAGAAGATTTGGTTAAGAAGCTTAAACTCAATCGCCCGCTACGTATCAAAGCAGGCTTTGACCCTACTGCCCCTGACCTGCATTTGGGTCATACCGTGCTGATTAATAAGCTTAAGCATTTTCAAGATTTGGGTCATGAGATTTATTTTCTAATTGGTGATTATACTGCCAAGATTGGTGACCCGTCTGGTAAGAACAGCACCCGTCCACCATTGACCGACGAGCAAATCAAAGTCAATGCGCAGACTTATGCTGAGCAAGTCTTTAAAATTTTGGATAAAGAAAAAACCAAGATAGTCTTCAACTCTGAATGGTTCAAAGATATGTCAGCGGGCGATATGATTCAGCTTTCGAGCCAATTGACCGTCTCGCGTATGCTTGAGCGCGATGATTTCTCTAAACGCTATGCCGCGCAAACGCCAATTGCTATCCATGAGTTTCTCTACCCATTGGTGCAAGGCTATGATTCTATCGCATTAAAAGCGGATGTCGAGCTTGGTGGTACTGACCAAACCTTTAACATCCTAATGGGACGTACCCTGCAAGGTCGTTATGGTCAAGAGCCACAAGTGTGTATCACCGTGCCAATCTTAGAAGGGCTAGACGGCGTCAATAAAATGTCTAAATCCCTGAATAACTACGTCGGCATTTATGATGCACCGGGCACCATGTACCAAAAACTACTGTCGATGCCAGACACCTTAATCCGTCGCTACTTTGAGTTTTTAAGCTTTAAGCCGATGGAAGAAGTCGAAGCGTTAATGGCAGAGATGGAAAATGGTCGCAATCCACAAGAAATCAAACGTATTCTTGCTGAAGAATTAATCGAGCGTTTCCATGATGCCGATGCGGCTGCTAATGCGCACAAATCAGCGGGTAACGTATTAGCTGATGGTGAACTGCCTGTTGATTTACCAGAAGTAACACTAGATTTAGAAGGTGCTGAGGCGCTATTTATTACTCAAGTACTCAACCAAGCTGGATTGGCTAAAAATAGCTCATCTGCGAAAGACATGATCAAGCGTGGCGCGGTAAAAGTAGATGGCGAAGTCGTCGATGCGAGCTTTAGCTTAACGGCTGGTCAGACAGTGGTTATACAAGCAGGCAAAAAGGCGTATGCGAAAGTGATGGTGGGTTGAGATGCAAAAGGTAGAAGCTTTTGAAGCAGTTGTTCAAGAATTTAAACAGATGACATATGAGGATAGCCAAAACAGAAGTAAGTTATTTAGAAGGTTCGAAGTTTTGTTATTGAATTATCTAGATAATGGTAAATACTATGTTGAAAGGATGAATAGGGTTAGTTTCAGTCCTTATGATGCTTTGAATGAATTCGGTTCTGAGTGGTACGAAGAGATGGAGTTTAATGAGTCAGAATGGAAAAAACAATGGACAATTGGTTATACAGAAGCTTTGAATGTAATGAAAGATACAATAGAAGAAGTTGAATTGCTTGATTCTATAGATAATGGGGCTATGAAAGAAAAGCCTGAAAAAGACTGCTCAACAGTCTTTATTGTTCACGGGCATGATGATGCCTCTAAGTATGAAGTAGCAAGATTTGTTGAAACAATAGGTTTTAGATCAACTATTTTGCATGAGCAAGCTAGTTCCGGCTCTACTATCATTGAGAAAATTGAACAGCATACGGATGTTGGTTTTGCTATTGTGCTTTATACTCAATGTGATGTCGGTGCGGCTAAAAGTGATCAAGATAACCTTCAACCTAGAGCTAGACAAAACGTCGTTTTTGAACATGGTTTTTTGATAGGCAAAATCGGTAGGAAGAATGTTGTTGCACTTGTTAAAGGCAATGTTGAAAAACCAAATGATATATCAGGTGTAGTTTATATTTCTTTAGATGAATCACAGGGTTGGAAGTTGAGCCTTGTTAGAGAAATGAGAGCATCAGGTTACGATATTGATATGAATAAGGTTTCTTAAAATGGCTATGACTCAAACCATCCCTCAAGGCATTTACCGCCATTATAAAGGCAGCCTGTATCAAGTTTTGCATACCGCGCAGCATTCAGAAACGGAAGAGTCGCTAGTCGTTTACCGCTGTCTTTACGGTGAATATGGCGTTTGGGTGCGACCGTTAGCTGTGTTTACGGAAACTGTTGAAGTTGAGGGTAAGCAAGTGCCGCGATTTGAGCTGACCAAAGCGTTAGCTGATTAATGATTAAAATTTATTGCTCACATAAAAAAGCGACCCGTTAAGGTCGCTTTTTTTATATGAATCAACAATTAACCCTGTAAAAATCCCTTCAATACTTTATAAAACCCAATTGGCTCATCCATTGGTATCGCATGACCTGAGCGCGGCAATACTATCTCAGTTGCATTGGGTAGCATTTGGGTGACTTGTTGCTGCCACTTAGCATCATAGATTTTGGAGCGACCACCGATGAGGTTGACCACTGGAATAGTGACCCGCTCTATCGCACCACGAAAGTCATAGGGTAGTGTCAAATAGGCTTGCAAGCAGCGCATTTTATGATGCCAAATACTATGATCATAAAGCGCAAGTTTAGGGTCATTTTTATAAGTCATCACTTGTATAAACGCTTTCGAGCGCGTTCGATTAACAGATAACAGAGAGAACAGTCGTTCGACATCCGTTGCACGGCGTTTTAGAGCAAACGGTAGGTGGGTAAAGCTTTTTATTTCAGCATAAGGTAAAGTTTTCTCAATTACTTCGTGAAAGATATCAAATACTTCTTGCTGCCGCGCACCAAACAAGCCACCTTGCCAATCAGGCTGATTATGGATAGCAGTACTTTGGTCAATATTCAAATAACGGCTGACTTTCGCGCTGCCATAACGCTCAAAATACGCCCACATCACTTGTGCGCCCATCGAAATAGCGGCAACAGGCAAGGACTCTATATTGCGCGCTAAGCAAATTTGCTCAATGACGACACTGATATCATCGGCATACTGGCGCACAAAATCAAACTGGGTGAGGTCGATATCTTTTGCCGCCCCAAATCCTCGCAAATGCGGCAGGTAAAAGGCATACTTGCCAACCAAAGGTAAAATAAATGGCAAAAACTCACGCGCGTCCATACCATAAGCATGCAGTAATATTACAGGTTTGCCACTACCTATGACTGACACTGGTAGCAACGTACCGTCAGTTAAAGTGATATCAATCGTTTTCAACTGGTAGTTAGTAGGCAAGTTGATTAAGTTTTTCTTCATAAGGCAATGTACCTTGTTTTCATTAAGCGGTTTTACCAAGTCGATTGAGCCAAAATGTATCTAGCAAAAGTCTTTATCTCATTTCTAAAAGACTGCTATATTAAAGCAGGTAATTAACCATAGCATAAAAGCAGTTAAGCGGTAAAAGTAGTGACTTATCATAGACTTTGACCAATCGAATCAAACGTCAGCAAGTAAAATATAAGGATATTAAGGTATGAACAAGCTGACGTTACCATTGCTTGATAGCAGCCTATATCCAAAATTTTGGCAGCAGCAAACATTTACCAATCCACAGGCGTTATTACTAGCGATTCTTATGGCAGAGGAGGTACCAGATGCCGCAGCATTTACACAGCAATTACTAGCCAATGAGGTTTATCAAGACTGGATTAATAGCAGCGTGTTTGGACGTTATTTGCAGCGTAATTTTACGGCGTTCTCTCAGCAAACAGAAGACAGTTTCAATAGTGATATGCCTTTGCTGTTTCGTCAAGAATTGATGCGTCACGCGCAGTATTTACCGCTAGGTCAGGTATTGTTTTTTGCAGGGGATTTACCAAAAAGCGTGCGTCAAACAAAGGTTTTAAGCACAATGGTCAATCCTGCCACAGTGATCATTAATGCTCAAAAATTAAGTGCAAAAGCTATAATGAATAATCCGACCATGATTATCAATCAGATAGTGATTAGGGGTAAGCAAGTATTAGGATTTCCGATACGCCATAATAAACGTACCAGCGAGCGCTTGCGCAATGAGGTATTGATTTTAGATTTTCAGGATTTGAGGTTGGTCAATGAGATGAATATCATAGCCAAAAAAAGAAGCAATATAGATGAGACTATATTGCTTCGGTCTTATGAGTTACGTTAATAAGCCAAACGATCAGATAAAGGTTTAAGAACCTTGCTTAGCAATCGTCAGCCCGTTATAAGTTTGCGCAACTGGCATCACTTCTAAACGATTGACGTTAATATGAGCAGGCGATTCAATCAGCCATAATAAAATATCGCCAATATCATCGCCGGTCATGGTTTTAAAGCCGTCGTAAACCTTGGCGGCTTTATCGTCATCGCCATGAAAGCGCACGTTTGAAAACTCAGTACCCGCGACATTACCCGGTTCAAGGTTGGTCACTCGCACTTGCGTACCGATGAGATCCGCGCGCAGATTGAGGCTAAACTGTTTGACAAAGGCTTTGGTCGCACCATAAACGTTGCCACCAAAATAAGGCCAGCTGCCAGCGATTGAACCAACATTGATAATATAACCGCTATCGCGCGCTACCATTGCTGGCAAGACTGCATGGGTCAGCGCCATCAACCCTTTAATATTGGTATCAGTCATACGCATCCAATCATCAAGACTGGCATTTTGCGCAGGTTCTGTACCGAGTGCCAATCCAGCATTATTTACCAAGACATCGATTTGGTTAAAACCGTCAGGCAAATCAGCGATAATTTGCGGAATAGTAGCCGTGTCACTCACATCCATGACCACAGGTAAAAATGCTTCGCCTAAAGTGTCTGCTAAAGCATTCAGCTTATCGAGGCGTCTGGCACAGCCAATCACGCGATGACCATTGGCAACCAAACGCTCGGCCAGCGCTTTACCAAAACCTGCGCTTGCTCCTGTAATCAATACGTTCATCTTATATCCTTATCATTGATGTTCTGTACATGTGTCATGGTTTATAACGACAGCTTGTCTTGATTTATTGGCGTTGTCTTACTTGTTAAATAATTGCTTACCAAAGATTTTATCGCCCGCATCGCCTAAACCTGGGATGATATAGCCATGTTCATCTAAATGGCTATCTAATGCGGCGGTATAAATGGTCACATCAGGATGCGCTTCATTGACCACACGTACGCCTTCAGGTGCCGCAACCAATACCAATGCTTTAATATTGGTACAGCCATTTTTCTTTAGCATTTCGATGGTCGCAACCATTGAGCCACCAGTGGCTAACATTGGGTCAATGATAAGGGCTGGGCGTTTGTCCATATGGCTGACAAATTTTTCAAAGAACGGCACAGGTTGTAAGGTTTCTTCATCACGTTGCAAGCCGACGACAGAGATTTTTGCTGTAGGAATCAAATCGAGCACCCCGTCAAGCATACCAATACCCGCACGTAAAATCGGTACAATCGTCGCCGTCTTACCGATGATTTGCTCACCTGTGATTTCACCACACCAGCCTTGCATTGGGAAGGTTTCAATTTCAAAATCACGGCTTGCTTCATACGCCATCAAGCGTGCAAGCTCTTTGGTTAACGTGCGAAACTTATAAGTGCTACAGTCTTTTTCGCGCATAAGGCTGAGTTTATGACGGACTAGCGGGTGATCAATGACGGTGATTTTTAAGTCGCTCATAAGGTTTCTCTTGGTTTTTGGTCTGATGCTTGCGCAGTTACTGCGGTTGCCATTAGTATAAAAGATACAAACACTTACTGCACTTCAACCTTATATCTGTCTCACAAATAGTAAGCTTGCTACTTTGACAATAAAGTAAGCTAAATATATTTATAGCAGGATTGATCTTATTTAAGCCGACTATGTTTGACTATAATCGCGCCCTAATAAATGAAGCAGTGTTTAGGCTTGCTATGATAGCAAAAAAACCGCTTTTCTGATGAAGAATCTTATGACTACACAACCATATCACACCCATAATAATACGCATAAAACCGATAACAGCTTAATATTATCTGAAGCCCAAGCAACAGAGGTAGAAACGCATCCGTTCGCTCCCGTTTTACCATCTAATGCTACGGTAATGATGATGGGCACTTTTCCACCGACCGCTGATAAATGGGCAATGCCATTTCACTATCCAAACTTTTACAATGACATGTGGCGTATTTATGGCAGTGTATTTTTTGACGATGTGGATTACTTTCGGGTAGGTAAAGAAAAACGCTTCGATCCTGAGCGTATTCGCGCCTTTATGTTTGAGCGCGGTATCGCCTCCTGTCCGACCGTCAAGCAAGCGATTCGCAAGACTGGTAATGCTTCAGATAAAAACTTAACGGTTGTCACACCCGTTGACCTAGATAGTATATTGCCAAAAGTGCCAAAAGTGCCAAAAGTGCCAAAGGTTGAAACCTTGTTTACCACGGGCGGTAAGGCAACAGAAGTGCTGCTTGGTTTATTAGCCGAGCCACCTGCCAAGTCTAAGTATCCTAAGACCAATCAAAGTATGGACTATCCTTACCAATGGCAAAGTAACCAAAGTCAAAAAGCGGATGTTAATGATTTAACCTTATATAGGTTACCTTCGACTTCACGTGCATATCCTTTAGCGATAGATAAGAAAATTGCTGCTTATAAAGACTTCTTCAAAAAGATAGGCAAGCTGTAAAAGCGCTTCTATATAAGAAGCGCTAACTAAGATCAAGGGCTGTTGTTGGTAAGGGTAAAACTATCTTTAACCCTAACCGCCTGATAAATAGAAGGTATTGACGACAAATTTAGATAATCTTCAAAATAGTAAATAAACCACCTTGACCCAGCCTCAAGAACCCATACACTGCCATCCAGTTAAAGCAAAAGTAGTGTCGCCATCCTGCTAATTTAGTTTAATCACCAAGTTTATTTAAATTAAGCTAAAATAGCCCTTGACTAAACATTCAAACCCTCTATAATACGCCCTCATCAAGACGAGCTGGAAGCTTATATGTAAGATACATATAAATAACCCAATTCACTTGAAGAAACAAAACATAAAAAAGCTTGACAATTCAAATCATTATGATAAGATAGTCGGCTCGCTAGATAGCTTAACCCGTAAGGGTTTGAGACTAAACAGCAAGAGAGTTACCCTATATATCAGTTACTGGACGACAGTGATTGAGCACTATTTAAAAGCATAACTAAAGAACAACTTGTGTGGAT
>NZ_CAJHBN010000018.1:0-59559 GCF_904846655.1 Psychrobacter sp. NC44
GTCTCGGTTGCTTTTCCGTCGGTATAACCTTTTGATGCGGTTAAGGTTTCAGTTGCTTTTTCGTCGGTATAACCTTTCGATGCGGTTAAAGTCTCGGTTGCTTTTCCGTCGGTATAACCTTTTGATGCGGTTAAGGTTTCAGTTGCTTTTTCGTCGGTATAACCTTTGGAGGCGGTCAAAGTCTCGGTCGCTTTGCCATCGGTGTAACCTTTGGAGGCGGTCAAAGTCTCGGTCGCTTTGTCGTCGGTGTAACCTTTGGAGGCGGTCAAAGTCTCGGTCGCTTTGTCGTCGGTATATCGTTTATTTACCGCATCTGTATCATTTGTCGCATCTGCCACATTAGTGATACGTTTTTCGAAACCCTTGCTACCAACTGAAATTGTATCTCTTTCATTTGCAATGGAGAAACTACCGATGGCGGTTGCGCCTGTCGCGGTGGCTTGGCTATTACTGCCAAACACGCTGCTGTCTGTACCTGATGCGGTATTCTGATAACCAACTGCAACACTATAGTCACCCTCTGATGTATTTTCAAAACCGACGGCACTACTGTTCTCACCTGATGCTGTATTATTATAACCGACGGCGCTGCTATTTACATTCGAGGCGGTATTTTTATAGCCAATTGCACTGCTATTTATGTTCGATGCCGTGTTGTTATAACCAAATGCACTACTATAACCCTCTGAGGCGATATTATTAGATCCTATCGCACTGCTATTGATACGCGATGCGGTATTGTTATAACCAACAGCACTACTGTACTCAACTGAAGCTTCATTATTAGCGCCTAATGCACTACTATAATCACCTGATGCTGCATTAGTATAACCAACCGCACTGCTATAACTACCCGAGGACTTATTGAAAAACCCCACTGCATTGCTAGAGTTACCTGTTGCTTCATTTGCATAACCTAGCGCACTAGTCGCTTCATTTGAAGCTTTATTGTCAATACCTAAGGCACTACTATTAATACCGCCTGCTGCATTATTTATTCCACAGGCTAGTGCAATTGCACCTCTTGCCGTACTTCCTCCAGAAACAGGATCCGTTACGCATACCACGCCTGCCCACACTGTCGAACCACTGATCGCTGCGATACTGAAGGCAAGCCCTTTTAGGGTCAACATCTTATAGTCATTTGAGCGAGCTATTTGGGCGATAGTGCCAGTCGTGCCGCTAGTCTTACCAGCGCTCTTAGTATTTTCAGACACCACCACTATACAACCTAGTGATTGACTCCAAATCTTTTTAAATACTTTATTCATAGCTCGCTCCATAAGTCCAAAAACTACTCGTTGATAAAATCAAGGCTATCTATGCCACTTACTATGTCACTTACATTAACCATGCTCATAAATGACAACTGTCATTTATTAAAGCACAAAGCTAACATACCTGTATATTTACATTAAAGGATATTTAATCTTCAGGGCTGTCTTAGATAAGCAAAATAATCTGGGATAGTTTTATGGAGAAATAGCATTATGAGTAAGATTCGCCTACCCAAACGCTCACAGCACAGTTAGCATAACGATTGTT
Organism: Psychrobacter sp. NC44; assembly: GCF_904846655.1. NCBI lineage: Bacteria > Pseudomonadati > Pseudomonadota > Gammaproteobacteria > Moraxellales > Moraxellaceae > Psychrobacter > Psychrobacter sp. NC44. Next base: position 1,546 of record NZ_CAJHBN010000018.1, read on the forward strand.
ATATCGGTAAGAGTGAGCACGTCTGGTAGGGTTGCAAGTGCCGTTATGGCACTCGCAAGGTCTGGCAGCAGATCAACCTGATGGCGTATCTAAGGAAATTTGGATGGCATAGAGAGTGTTGAACAAGTAACCCTTAAGTGGATGGACTGATTTCATAACCCAAACAATCCACCTAAATGATTCACTCACGTAAATCATCCACGACTGCCAACATAGCCACTAATGAGGCTTCCCCTAATTTCATAGAGCGCTCTGGTGACCAACCCGTATCCGCATCGGGGACATTATTGTTATCTATAAATGGCATCTCCAAGGTATTGGCAAGGCAGTCAAAACGTTCGGCAACCCAGTGAGTGGCAAGCGTCATGTTCGCAGTACCCGGTGCATCTACGTCATAGCCTTCTTCCGTCTGAAAGTCGGCACTGGCGATCTTTAACACTTCTGAGAATCTATCGCGTAGACGTGCGAGGCGGTCGCTATAATTTGGCGTACCCTGCGAGCCAGCAAGGAACACAAAAGGTATTTCTTCATCACCGTGTACATCATAAAACAGGTCAACGCCCGTTTCTTCCATTTTATTAATGACATGAAAGACTTCTGGGCTGGTTTCCAAACTTGGATTTGACCAAGCACGGTTTAAATTAGTACCGACTGCGTTGGTGCGCAGATGACCGCGCACGCTACCATCAGGGTTCATATTAGGCACGATGTAGAAATTAGCTTTATCTAATAACAGTTTACCCGTGGCATTATCACCATCTAACAAGCTATGCAGTAGACCATCGACCAACCATTCAGCCATCGTTTCACCAGGATGCTGACGCGCCGTAATCCAAATATTGCGTTTAGGCGCATCGTTATTGCTAGCGCCATCACTAATTTTGACTAAGGTTAAATCGCGCTTATCAAGGGTTTCTCCCAAATGCTCTAACGTCACTAATGGATGCATTTGCACCGCTGCTAATAAATCTTGATGACGCTCATCACTGTAAGGGGCAAAAAAAGCAATTTGAATGGTTTCACATTCCAACTCTGCCGTTATGGTTAGTTTGCCGTCTTTATAAGAGGTTGGCAGACGAAACCAATAGTCGCGATCGTACGACGCTACCGCTTGGTAATTCTCCCACCCTGCAGGGAATGCTGCATCCTCTGCATTCATAATATTGAGCACATATTGCTCGCCAACTTGACCTGTCAGGCGAAAATTAAACCACTGAAAAAACTCGCCTCCAACGTCCGGACGAATAGCCAATTGGATATTTTTTTTATCTTCTAAATTAATAACCTCAATATTACCAGCATCGAAATTAGCAGTGATATGCATAAATTTTCCTTAATTATTTCTGGGACTGTAGTAGATAAGCACTATGCTAGACTACTTTTATGAAGATAACCCATTGTAAAATAAACGCCACTCTCAGCTTAAACGAAGCCCTGATTTTACTAGCCTAGATTTAGTTTCAAGAAAGCCACTGATTTATAATATATTTAAAATCAGTGACTTATGAAAATAAGTTGAGAGCGGCATAAAATAAGTAAAAAAGCACAGCGAAGGCTATTAGAGTTTTTTACGGCTGGAGTAACTGCTAGAACAGCCGCAGATTTGCTTAATATCCAGCCTAACACTGCGGCACTTTTTTATCATAAAATAAGACTTGTGATAGATTCTCATCTCTCATTGGAAGCCGATGAGATTTTTGATAGTGAAGTCAAATTAGATGAAAGTTACTTTGGCGGCGTACGCAAAGGCAACAGAGGTCGCGGGGCTGCTGGTAAAACAGCTGTATTTGGTATTCTAAAACGAAATTGTAAGGTTTATACCACTGTCGTAGCAGACACCAAACAGACGACTCTAATGTCTGTTATTAAGCGTAAAATCAAGCCTGACAGCTTTGTTTGTACTGATAGTTATCGAAGTTACAATTCGTTAGATGTGAGCGATTTTAAACATTTCAGAGTCAATCACTCTAAAGAGTTTACTTGCGGTAAAAACAATCACATCAATGGCATTGAGAACTTTTGGAATCAGTCTAAACGAATACTCAGAAAATATAATGGGATCGATAAGAAGAACTTCCATTTATTTTTAAAAGAGTGTGAGTTTAGATTCAACTATGGATCACCGTCTACTCAGCTTAAAACTCTGAGAATATGGTGTGATGTTTAATCCTTATCTACTACAGCCCCTAAAAGTCGATAGTGGGTTGTCCATGCAAAAAATAATGCTCTTAACCAGAAATAGTCACTGCCACGTCATACATGAAATTTTCAGGCTTATAAGTTGCACCATTATAGGTCAATCGAATCACGTGCTTGTCATAAGAGTCTACTTTATAATCACCATTGGCGAAGTCATGCAGCGCTGGCACTATCAGTAGCGCTTCAATTTGACTGTCGTTAATGCTAACCGAGATCTGCTGACCACTGCGTGGGTATAAAAAATAATCACAATGATTATTCACCATCACTTCTGCAGTACGCTCAACGACCTGACTGCCTATTTCTTCTTGTATGAGTTTTGGACAGATATCTGAGCGCTTTGAAGCCAGCCGAGCATAAGAGTTCTTAATATTATCTTCAATATCTTCAACGTCCTGTAAGTTTCTGTCAGGATCAGTAGCGGAATCTTCTGCCGTTAGAGAGCCTTGTTCAGAAAACGTTTCTGGGCTACAAGCACTGACCAATAAAAGAGAGAGCAAAACTGAACCAAACAAAGCCATATACGTGTTATTTGATTGTAAAAACGCTTTTTTTGGCTTATCAGACTTATGTGTGTTCACCATCGTTGAATACCGCTTCTTCATAAATCCTACTTACAATAGACGCTATGTGATTTCATAAACTAAATGATCATTAACCATAGTTTTTTAATGCTAAACTATTCATCATTTAGCGCTGCCTTTCATCAGTATTATTATAGCGCTTTTAATCTAACTTAATTCGCTCTGGCTTATATTTATTTGATTTTTTAATAGATCATAGATGACTTAATAGCGGCACGAAGATGAGCTGCTGGCATGATTAAAGCCCCATTTACGATAACCATCGGTGTCTATATGTATCGCACCCGTAGCATATAGGCCTAAACCGAAATTGTGAGATTGACCCTGATATTGCCAAAACTGGCACAAGCCATCTTGCATCGTACTGAGCCGCCATAAGTTATCTTCATACTCTGGCACCCAGATGTCAATAGCACTGGCATTCATATGCTTGCTACTGTCGGCTCCACCTGCACAGTCATTAAGGCCAGGACTGCGATATACCGAGCGTATTTCACTACTGATAGGTAGAATTCCTTGATGCTTCAATTCGCCGTACAAACGTAATGTCGGGACGATATTTGCCCATAACTCTTGCGGTGGCAGCTGATAAGGCTCATAACCACATTTGCTCCAGCTTCGCGCTGTTGTGAGCAATTGCGACATAGGCGGTACATTGTGTACCCCTACCCGCGAATTTAGGTAGCGTTGAAAATCTGCCACTTGCCTAGCACGGTAGCTATTGCTATTCAACCACGCGTTAAAATCCATACTAATAGAATCAGTATAAGTACTATTGTAAGTATTGTTCGCAGTGCTGTAGCTGTTATTACTGTAAGTTGTATTATAAGCAGGTGCGCGCCGATTGACATTCATGCGCTTATTTTCTTCAATAGACAGACTGTCATCGAACTCAAAATCACGCTGCTTTTGAGCAATCAATCCTTGCATGCTATCGCCACTCAGCATGGTAACGCCAGAATTATAGCTTGTAGTATTCGTCGAAGGTCTGATGTGAGCGTTACTACTACTACCCTGACGTACTTGGATACGGCGCTCACTATTGTCGCTGATAATAGCGGCATGAACAGAGATGCTACTGGCACAGATGAGTAGTGCAAGCATAGGCTTGTGAATCTGCCTATAAGGATATTTTTTTGTATTGGTCATTGCAACAAGCTACCGCTAAAAACGTTTTATCGATACTATCAAATTTTCAGCAAGCAAGCTAAACTATCGCCTCTAATCAGAGGCGTGTTATTGGTAATTAACACTTATCCTTATAATTTTTATAATTATGTGACTTTATTTCTTATGTGTTACTTTATCTACGATATTTTACTTGCATAGATATAGATATGGTGCGATTGCCTTTAAATGTTGATCTGATTTGAAAATTCCCTCTTACCTCAATTGCCAGACACACTTTGCCTATGTCTTCTAATCCGCAATACCGTTTTTCACGTCAGAGCCATCATTTAGGCCAAGGCCATGCACCATCGTTATGGCAGCGTATACATATCGATCCATGGTTGACCCTTCTCTTATTGACGGTTTGCTGCATTGGTTTGACAATTTTATATAGTGCGGCCGGTCAAGATGTCGGTATGGTATTACGTCAAATGGTCAGCTATGGTGTGGCCTTTACGGTTATGTTTATCATGGCACAGATACCGCCTAGCCTTTATCGCACTTTTACACCTATCTTTTATGTAATGGGATTAATTTTATTGGTATTGGTCGATATCATCGGTGAAGTACGTATGGGTGCTCAGCGCTGGATTAATTTACCAGGGTTTGGCAGTGTGCAACCCTCAGAATTTATGAAACTTGGGATGCCAATGATGTGTGCTTGGTTTTTATCCAAGCGTGATCTACCGCCCTCTCTATCTAGCATCGTCATTACCTTAGCCTTAATCATCGTCCCTGTATTATTAATTGCAAAAGAGCCTGATCTTGGGACGTCGCTATTGGTGGCAGCCAGTGGTATCTTTGTGCTTTTTTTGGCAGGGTTGTCTTGGCGATTGATTTCAGCTGCCGCCATATTAGCGATACCGCTTATTGCGATTGCTTGGAATTTTCTATTACATGATTATCAGCGTACCCGTGTCTTAACACTGCTCAATCCTGAAGCCGATGTACAAGGGGCTGGGTGGAATATCATTCAGTCAAAAACCGCCATCGGTGCGGGTGGACTCACTGGTAAGGGCTATTTAGAAGGCACGCAGTCGCATTTACATTTTTTACCAGAAGGTCATACTGATTTTATTATCGCGGCTTTTTCAGAAGAGTTTGGCTTGTTGGGTGTGATTTTATTAATGTTCATTTATTCCTGTTTGCTCCTGCGCGCCTTATACATCGCTTTCACCCATCCTGATGTATACAGTAGATTACTAGCGGGTGCAATTGCCATGTCTTTCTTTGTTTATGTGTTCGTTAATGTGGGTATGGTTGGTGGTATTTTACCCGTCGTTGGCGTTCCTCTGCCCTTCATTAGCTATGGCGGTACTGCAATCGTCACTTTGATGGCAGGATTTGGACTACTTATGTCCATTCACACTCATAAGCCCAGTTGACGCACAGTTACCAGTGATTCTCTAATGAACATTCAAACTTTATCTTAATGCTATTCATGTTAAAAATCAAAAGACACAGGCTATATAAAAGTTGTAAGGCGGATGAATCAGCCAATTAAAGCCTTTATCTAAATCATTGTTACATGCAAAATGGTTGAAAATAAATATAAATCAACAACAAATTAAGGGTTTTTAACAAATTTTATTGTTTCATCATTTTATGGCAAGTCCTATAACTTGCCATAAAGACCCTCCTATCTACTTTTGATAATAAATACAAGCCATTGATTTAATTGAAATGATTAAAAACACCCTTATATTTCCTCTCATTAAAACACTTCGTTGCCAATTGGTACTGATAGATTTTAATCCTTGTTTTTTACAAATAATTGCGTTAACCTCGTTTTACTGTACTGTGATACATAACCCGTACATAGCTACTAATAAACTTTGCATTTAATTATATTTTGGTTGTAGCTCGTACGTATAGTTAGCGAATTGTAGATTCCAAGCTTTCAAATACACTACTTAATTAACGGTTTAATAACAAAGACACACGCAATGCCTTCTAAAACCTTTATTAATTTAGCAATGTTAGAAAGTTTGTAAATAGCACATATAGCGGACTCGGTACTCAACCTTTGTATTCGGATTGGGTATTCTACTAATATCGTTAGCTGTCATTTGAGCGTTTCATAAGTATCTTTGGGCGTATTATCCTGACCCGCTTATGATAATAAAATGAAAAATTACCATACCTTAAAATCTATAAAAGCCACGTTTAGTATCAATAATTATATGAAAAAAATATTGATGATGCGGCTTTAGAGTTTGTGACGCTGTTAGATTGGTCTAACATTGCCACGCTCAGTCTAGAACTATTAGAGTTAGATTTTAAAGTATAAGTTATAGAGGTATCTATGAATAAGCGTTTATCTGGTTTACTTACCATGTCAGCAGTATTGTTTGCTGGCTCCGCAGTTGCTACTAATGCAAATGCTGTAGAAGCCAAAACCTCTCTTGCGATGATTTCACAAGATAACGCCTCCCATATCGATCGTGTACTTGGTGAGCTTAGCCGTCAACATGATGGCGCATCAAGTTTGGTGAAGTCAGCACGCCAACCAACCTCGTTGGCACTTAGCAGCTCACTGTTAGCCAGTGACACCTCTCAACTGACTAATGATGAAGATGTATTAGAGCGTCTGACAGCCGTAGCCTCTAACTCGGTCAGTAAATTTAAGCAAACAGGCCTAGCCTCTTGGTATGGTCGTAAATTCCATGGTCGTAAAACAGCCAGTGGTGAAACATTCGATATGAATGGTTTGACAGCGGCGCATCGTTCACTGCCATTGAATTGCTATGTTAAAGTCACCAATAAGACCAACGGTAAAAGCGTCGTGGTAAAAGTGAATGATCGTGGTCCATTCCATGGTAACCGCGTGCTAGATTTGTCTTATGGTGCTGCCAAAAAACTCGGTATTACGGGTAAAGGTGTGGGTAATGTTGCTATTGAGCGCGTTTCAGGACCATAATTCTAAAAAAACAGTCTATTTGTATTAGAGCATAAAAAGCGCCTAACACATCAGTGTTAGGCGCTTTTTTATAGTTTCAGTTTATTGTATCCATTAGGCTACAAATAAAGCTGTAGCGCTTAGCAATAACTTATAAAACAAGGTGTAATCAAAATGATTAACCCTTACACCTTACAGTTCAAATGCACTCTCAATGGCATCATCGAGACGTTCAACGGCAATCACATTGATGCCTTTAAATTGAGGAGCATCCTTAGCAGGCGCATTGGCTTTTGGGATAATGGCATACTTAAATCCATGTTTCATCGCTTCCTTTAAACGTTCTTGACCGTTTGGTACAGGACGGATTTCACCCGACAATCCCACTTCACCAAATACAGCCAATGACGATGGCAAGGCTTTTTCTTTAATACTTGAGGCACAAGCCAACAATACTGCCAAGTCAGACCCAGTCTCTATAACCTTGACACCACCGACGACGTTGACATACACATCTTGTCCGCTAGTATGAATACCGCCGTGTCGATGCATGACGGCCAGCAGCATGGACAGACGCTGAAAATCCAATCCTAATGCCATTCGTCTAGGTGAGCCTTGCGAATCATCCACTAATGCTTGCACCTCCACCAACAAGGGTCGTGTGCCTTCGCGGCTGACCATGACGACAGATCCAGCAACGGGTTTGTCATAGCGACTTAAAAATATCGCTGATGGATTGGCGACCTCTTTCAGTCCCATATCTGTCATACCAAAAATACCTAATTCGTTGACGGCACCGAAGCGGTTTTTGACGGCACGAATCATCCGAAAACGTGAGTCTGATTGACCTTCAAAATATAAGACCGTATCAACCATGTGTTCAAGAACGCGCGGCCCTGCGAGCGTGCCTTCCTTGGTTACATGACCCACTAAAAATAGCGCGGTGCCAGTCTGTTTGGCGTAGCGAGTCAAGATGGCCGCAGACTCTCGAATTTGACTGACGCCGCCAGGTGCAGAATTGATTGCATCCGTATAAATGGTTTGAATAGAGTCAATAATAGCGATGGCGGGTTGCTCTTGAGTCAAGGCGGCACAAATAGTCTCTACATTGGTTTCGGCCAGTACGCGTAATCTATCGGCCGGTAAATCTAAGCGCCTAGCGCGCATAGCAACCTGTGCCAATGATTCTTCACCAGTCACATACAAGGCGCTACCTGCCAACGAGTCGGCACGTGCCATATTAGTCGCAGTTTGCAGCAAAATCGTCGATTTACCGATACCAGGATCACCGCCGATTAAAACGACTGAACCAGCAACCAATCCTCCACCAAGTACACGATCAAACTCACTAATACCAGTTGGTAAGCGTGTGTCTAGCGTCACGCTCACAGCATTAAGCGGCATGACCGCACTATGCGTACCCGAATAATTTCCTGATGGTGCACCACCTAATTCACGAGAGGCTGATCGATTTGCTGCTGGTTTAGAAACGTTTTTATTGTGATGGGGCATGCTCACATTTGGTGCTTCGACCAAGCTGTTCCATTCACCGCAATCGGTACATTGCCCTGCCCACTTGCCAAAATGCGCGCCGCAATGCTGACAGACATAACTGCTCTTATTTTTTGCCATAACGTATGAACCTTATTCAAGTGTCCAATCAAGATTAATTGATAAAATATCGTGACGCTCTAATAAGCGTTAATTTGAGAATGATTTTTGAGATAAATTAGCCATCAGTACGATGGACTAGATCTTATAGAAGAGGTGATGCTAAATGTGATGAATAGCTAGATATAGGAAAAGTAGCAAGCGCTGTCTTGAGAACTTAATGGAAATTATAAGTCTAACAGACAGCGTAAATAGTAGCGCGAAAAACACGTTGAGATATTAAGGTTGTATTGAACATTTAAAAATACGCAGAGCTAATCGATGCGCATTTAGCAAAAATGTATTCGAGACAAGTACAATATTCAACACATCCTCGTTTATACGTGAAAGTCTTTACCCAGATAAACGGCTTTCACCAATTCATTTTCTAACACTTCACTAGAAGTACCTTCAGCGATAATAGCACCTTCTGAGACGATATAAGCTTTCTCACAAATAGCCAAGGTATCGCGAACGTTATGATCAGTAATCAAAACACCAATACCACGATTTTTGAGGGTCAAAATAACGTCTTTGATATCACCAACAGAGATAGGATCCACGCCTGCAAATGGCTCATCTAATAAAATGAACTTTGGGTCAGCCGCCAATGCACGGGCAATTTCACAGCGACGACGCTCACCACCTGATACGCTCATACCTAATGATTTTCGTACATGCTCTAGATGGAATTCACCGATTAGTTTTTCCAGCTCTTGCTTTTGCTCGCTTTTACTCAATTCTTTGCGAGTTTCTAAAATAGCCAAGATGTTGTCTTCGATAGACAATTTTCGAAAAATAGACGCCTCTTGTGGTAAGTAACCAATTCCTGCCCGTGCACGCTCATGCATGGCATATTTAGACAGATCCATTTTTCCTAAAGTGACACGGCCTTTGTCCATATTGACCAACCCTACCACCATATAAAAGCTGGTTGTCTTCCCTGCACCATTTGGACCTAATAAACCAACGACCTGCCCTTGTTCTACGGAGAAAGAGACATCTTTCACAACCCAGCGCTTACCATAGCGTTTGCCTAGATTTTGCATTGATAGTCGCGTCGCAGGTGCTGCGTTATTGTTGGTTGCTAAAGGGTTTGTATTTTTATTATCACTCATAACTTACTCATACGGTTGCGGAATTCAAGCACTAATACACTAAGGGATGTTGATACAGTTACATTAACCATTCAGCTTTTTAGCGGATGCTACTTTGGCTACCATTACTACTGGGCGGAAACACCAACTCTACGCGCTGATTACCGCCAGCAGTTGCTTCAACATCACCAGCTTTTAGGCTATAACGAATGACATTACCCGCAAAACTGGCGCCATTTTGAACCAACTTAGCATTACCCGTCAAAGTAACAATACCCGTGACCGCATTATAATCAATCTTATTGGCTTGACCTTTCGCCAGCCCTTTTTCTTGTGTGACTACCTGTTGCATGGTTGCAGGGCGTCCAGTCGCTACTGCTGAATTAATACTGCGACCCTGTGATAGGTTAACCGTAATGTTATCAGCGGTCATTTTAAACGTACCTTGAGTGATAATGACACTACCCGAGTAGCTGGTAACGCCTGTACGCTCACTATAGGTCGCTTTATCAGCCAATAGTTTGATTTCTTGATTGGCATCTGATGGCAGCGCATGACTGTAAAGTGGCAGTGCCAGCAGCATAACCGTTGGCAGCACATGTAATTGACGCAAGCGGCACGCTGTTAGATTGAAGCGTGCTAATGATGAGCGCAAAGTAGGCAAAAATTTAGATGTCATAAAAATCACTCGTTTTATAATGGGTAGTAGGATTTGCAAACTTTATGCTAGCTGCTATTTTTATTACATAGTCAATAAGAGTTACTGCGATCAAAACAATGCTTTATCTTGGCGTTCAGCTGGAGTAAAAGCGACGGCAACTTGACCAAACTCATATTCACCGGTCTCAAGGTTGGCGGTCATGCTAGAAGCTTCAAACCGATTCATGCCTTGTTCAATCTTAACAGGCGCGTCACTATATACTTGCCCTGATTTGGTATTGCCTTTAAGGATACTACCTGTCACCTTTATCGGTTCAATATCTGGCGCGTCTTTATTGCCTTCACTGACCAGTGAAAAGCCCCCTGACAAGCTGAGTTCACCCGTTTGCTGACTGATAGCAGCACTACCCGCTTCAATACGATAACGCTGCTCTGCCGATGGCTCCCAATTCATAGTGATGCCTGACATCTCGTCTAAATTGGTCTCTGGATTGTGCGTCAATGTTTTGGCAGTCAGCTCATACTCAGTTTCGCCTTTCTCATTAGTCTGTACCGCTTTGATATCTGTTGCTTCATAATCAACATCGGTTGCTTCCATGCTAACTGGCGGCGCTATCTCTCCTTGCTGTTGAAAAAACCAACCTGCAATACCAGCGATAATCAAGGCAAGAACTATTAAAACACGAGTATTCACGACAAATTATCCTGAGTTTTTGCTGCATCAAGCGTATAATACGCGATGAAGTCTTGATAGTGTCCATGACCTTTCAAAATGAGGTCACATACTTCACGTACAGCGCCAGTGCCACCTGATCGGGTGGTGACCATGTCACTGCGATTGATGACTTCAGCATGCGCATTGGGTACTGTTGCAGCAAATCCAACGGTCTGCATCGCTTTAATGTCTGGTAAATCATCGCCCATGTAAGCGCAATCAGCAGCCGTGATATTGAGCGCTGGATCAAGTATGGTTAGTAGCTCATTTAAAGCAACCAGCTTATCATCACGACCTTGCACCACATAATTAACGCCCATTTCCGTGGCGCGCTTATCTACCATGGCACTGCTACGACCTGTAATAATAGCCGTCAAAATGCCATAACGTGCTAACGACTTAACGCCTACGCCATCATGGACAGAAAAGGCCTTGGTCTCGATACCATTGGCATCATAGATAATTTGACCGTTTGATAAAATACCATCGACATCCATTATCAACAGCTTTACTTGTCCGGCTTTTTTGATTAAGTCTTGCATCATATCCCTCTTTCTTAAGGCTATTTTTTACATTTTATTGTTATAAATCGATACTGTGCGAATCTATACTGTATAAACCGATATCTTTATTAATGCTATTTATTTTACACCGGCTTGTAGCAAATCATGTACCGTAATAATTGCTTCTAAACGATCTTGGTCGTCAATAATTAGCAACTGGCTAATACCATTTTCATTCATCACACTGAGCGCATCTGATGCGCGCATGGTCTTACTAATGCGCCGTGGATTACTAACCATTACTTCAGCCATCGGCGTTTGCAAATCGATGCCTTTTTCTAGACCACGGCGTAGGTCACCATCTGTAAATACCCCAACCACCTTATCATTATCATCGGTCACCACCGTCATTCCTAAGCGCCCAGCAGACATAGTAAAAAGCGCTTCTTGCAGTGGCGCTTGCTGATGAATAAGCGGCAAATCTTCTGACTTAGTATGCATTAAATCTTCAACTCGCGTTAGCAGCTGACGACCTAATGCGCCTGCTGGATGCGATAATGCGAAATCCTCTGAGGTAAAGTTGCGCGCATGGACTAAGGCAACGGCCAATGCATCGCCAAGCGCTAAGGTCGCCGTGGTACTGGAAGTAGGAGCAAGATTAAGTGGACAAGCCTCTTGCGATTTACCGAGCGTCAATACAATATTCGCGGCACGAGGCAACATACCGCGCTTATCACGGCTAATACTAATCAGTGGAATATTTAGGTGTTTGACCACTGGCAGCAGCATCTTAATCTCATCGGACTCACCAGAGTTAGAGATAGCAAGCAGTACATCACCTTTTACCAACATGCCTAAATCGCCATGCCCAGCTTCACCAGGATGCATAAAAAAGGCTGGCGTGCCAGTAGAGGCAAACGTCGCCGCTATTTTACGCCCAATCAATCCTGACTTACCCATACCAGTGACCACGACTCGACCCTTACAAGCTAAAATAATATCGCATGCTTGTGCAAACCTATCGTCTATCTGCTCTGTTAGCAAAGCCAATGCCGATATCTCAGTGTTAATCGCTTCGATAGCCTTACTAATAAACTGCTCATGGGTTAGATTGATTTGGGTATTACTCATGGATTCGCTCTATTTTATAATGAATCAATACTGTATTTTACTATACTATGCCCAATATTAATAATAATCTACGAAACCAATCGCTAACAACTCGGCACGTCATTTTAGACCATTATTATACGTTTATTTATACAAAAAAAACCCACTATAAAAGCAGGTTTTGATCGGATAAATCACGTATTAGTAATGCACCTTCGATAATGAATCTTGCTCTCTAACCATTGTTATCATTAGATCCATCATTTGGCTTTTCCTCAAAACCCGTATTATCTGCTGGGTTTTCGAAGCCACGGTCTTGACCAAAACCGCCACGTTCAAAGCCACGCTCCTGACTCTGACCAAAGCTACCACGCTCAAAACCACGATCTTGACCTTGGCTAAAACCGCCACGATTAAAACCACTGCGATTAGACGCAAAACCGCGCTCTTCAAAGCCACCTGTGCTAGCAGGATTACTACCGCGTTCAAATCCGCCGCCTTGATAACCTGCTGGAGCAGCGCTTTGCGGTTGAGTACTTGTACCTGTCGTTGTCGTACTGCTACGTGGATTACGTGCCGGCACGACGGTTGAGATAGCGTGTTTGTATACCATTTGACTGACAGTGTTTTTGAGCAATACCACGTACTGATCAAATGATTCAATCTGACCTTGCAGCTTGATACCATTGACCAAGAAAATAGAGACAGGAATACGATCTTTGCGCAGCGAGTTCAAAAACGGATCTTGTAAAGTTTGTCCTTTTGACATGAGAGCTCTCCTAAATATTATTAATTATGTTTTAGTGCCAATTATTTTAAGTGTTCATTTAATTATAATGGCTAACGGCAGATACAATAATAAATTTTCTTTATAAAACGTATCTAAATAAACGCTACTTGTTCTTAAGTGATTCCACTTTATCGCGAATACATTATTATTGTAAATAATTAAGTAACTAGTTGTTTCAGTAGTTATTTTTATCAACAAACGTCAATTAATATTGATTGAAAACACAGTTAGGCTAATATTACACCTACTATTTTGATGAATTTAAATTATAACAGCTATCTACGATATATTTTGATACTAATTGTCATTACTTTCTAATAGTTGCATAGAGCTTTTTGCAATACTATATTTTTAGTACACCATATTGTATTTATAAGGTATTAACTCATACCATATTTTGAGGCGATAGTGATTTTGCTATAACTGATAGCTTTAGTATCATTGATAGATTTAATATAAATAGTCTCTTGCCTGCGCCATGGTAGTGAATGCTTTTACCACCATATTGCGGTCTATAGAATAGCCTTCCTCACTAGAGGTATCGGCTGCTATCGCCCCATCCATGGACTTACTAGGCAATTGCATGACTTTGCGTAACCATGTGTACTGACGTTTTGCCAATTGTCTTGTCGCATATAATGCCTTATTTTGCATTTGCTGACAAGCAAGTGCCTGGGTCGCATCATCAGATAAGCTTGATTGAGCTGAAGACTGCAGCACTTCAAAAGCACTGTAAAATTGCGCTTTGTCTAGATGAGGCTGTTCAAATACTGGGTGATCGATATGTACTAGGTATTCTAGTACTTGGCGATAACCAACGCAGCGCATGGATGGTAGATTTGGCGTTAAAGGATAGCGCTCCAGCAGACCAATGACCTCAGTCACCAACCCGTCATTCCACATGATATCTAAACGTTGCTCGATACGTGTATGCAACCATGGACGATCAGGCATGACTGTCAATGCATGCCATTGCTGATTGGGATTATTTGCCAATGCCTGCTTGGGCTTGCGCTGCCAGTCACTTATAGGAATGTCAGTTTGCAGATAAACTTCAACTGCTCGGGTGATGCGCTGAGTATCAGTCGCATTAAGGCGCTCATGGCTGATCGGATCTATCTCACCCAAATAGTCGTAAAGCGCACTAATGCCTTTATCTTGCCGCCACTGCTCCACACGTGCGCGAACACTATCATCACTGTCAGGTACTGGAGATAGCCCGTCTAGCAGTGCCATGTAATACATCATAGTACCGCCAACCAGCAACGGTATTTTGCCATTCTCGTGACAGCTATCAATCAAACGGGCAACGTCATTCACAAATTCGGCGACGCTATAGCTCTGCATAGGATCGATAATATCAACCAAATGATGTGGATAACGCGCCAACTCAATAGCGGTTGGTTTTGCCGTACCGATATTCATATCACGATAAATCAGCGCTGAATCTACTGAAATTAGCTCATAACGCCCTGTATCATATAACTCATAAGCCAGTGCAGTCTTGCCACTTGCTGTCGGCGCCATCAAACACACCACGCTATTATCTGCTAAATTGGCGTTTAGGCGATAAGATGAGCTGTCAGATGAAAGTTGCATAGGCTTGCCTTTATTAATGATATTAGTAGCAATAAATAACTTTGAGCAGTGTCATTGCTAAAATTTGCTTATTATATTTTTTGTCGTTATAGCTATCTTGACTCAGGCGCAGATAATAGCATCAATGTTGCTAATTGATTACCATCTATCGCTTTAATCGCATGCTGAGTCAGTAACGCGTCGATATCCGCCAAGAACACCATCAAGTCTTGCTTTGACATTTGCATGCTCACGGCAGCAAGTTGCTGATTAATGTCATTTGCACTGTGCAGCCATTGATCTTTTTTATATGCCCTATTGCTAAGTAAACTTGACTCAAATAACGAACGCATTTTTGATTGCCAATTCTCTGCACCGAGCAATACACATTGGCTTTGATGATAAAACAATAGCCAAGGCAGTGCTTTATTCTCACTATATGTCGTGCCAACAGATTCGGTTAATGCCTCATTTAAATGAGTAACAACGTCTAGGCAATAAGGCAAAGATGTCGAATGTATTGCGACATCGTTAGCGATACCTCTGGTGTTTTGACTTGTTTTCTCAGAAACACTTGGTACGTTTAAGGTTTGAGGCGAATACCTATTTTCTGACAACTGATAGGGTTGTTTGGGCGCTTTTACCTGCTGGCTTTTGCTTGAATAAATGGTCGTTGATGTGTTTGGCATTGCAGTAGCGAATGCGTTATCGATAGACAAATTACTATCTACTATCTGACTATTACCTAGTATTTGAATAGCATTAGCAGAACTGATCGTCTCTGTAGTCACTACTGTCTTAAGTTTTGTCCGAATCGCATGGCTTACATGCGCCATAATATTATTGAGCGGACTTATTTTAATACGCTGTTTAGATGGATGCACATTGATATTGAGCCACTGAGTGGGCAAATCAAAATAAAGCGCATAGCCAGTTCCTACCAACTGAGCAGTTTGGGCAAGTTGGCGTAGCTGATTGCTTATCAATGCTTCTTTTACCAGTCTGCCATTCACATAGATTAATTTTGGTAAGGTATCCTGCGAATCAGTGATAGGCCATAACCAACCATTAACGCTTGCTTGATCGCCAAAGCCATTATTAACATATTCTCTGGATGGCTGCATTAAACTGGTGAGGTCTATCGCTATCTCTAACGCCTTTTTGGTTAACGACAACCCAGTCGCTTGCTCAAGACGTGCCAATGGCAAAGGATTGACATTATTATTGCCATTAGCATTTGTAGAAACGGTATTTAAAGACTTTGAATTTGAAAGCCTTGTAGTTGAAGACACCGTACTTAAAGACATCGTACTTAAAGACATCGTACTTAAAGACATCGTACTTAAAGACATCGCACTTGAAGAAAGTGACAATCGTTTTTTATTATCATGAAACAGCGTCAGTGCCACATCTGCTCGCGCCAAAGCCACTTCGCGCACAATCGTTTCGATATGACCGAACTCCGTCGCAATAGATTTCAAATTGCCACGGCGTGCTGGTACGTTAAAATATAAATCTTTAACCGTAATGGTGGTACCACGATGATGCACAACTGGCATGAGCTTTGGCGCATCATCTAACACACCTGCGACTTGCAACTGGCGACCGATGCCACTGTCATCATGGCTACTGGTTAAAGTCAGCCGAGATACTGCCGCCGTCGCTGCTAGTGCTTCCCCGCGAAAACCCAACGTCGTAATACCGTGTAAGTTAGCGACATCCGCGACTTTACTGGTTGCATGACGGGTAATTGCCATGACCATATCATCGGGATGAATACCCACGCCATTGTCGACCACTTCAATCATACCCATGCCGCCTTGAGTAATATGTATCTCAATATTGGTCGCACCAGCGTCAATGGCATTTTCTAGCAGCTCTTTGACTACAGCTGCTGGGCGTGTCACTACCTCACCCGCTGCCAATTGATTGATGAGCAGCGGCGATAGTTTTTTGATGCGAGTATAAGAATGATTGTCTGGCATTTTCGGCATTAAGAGGTATCGTTGTTTTACGTGATGATAAGTAGTACTGGCAGATATTGATGACTTATATTAAGGTCTGTTGAACATTCAAATGTATAATTAAATCTTAACAGAGGATAAATCCAAGCCTTGCGCTTGTCCAGCCTTCGATAGCCGCAGCTCGACTTGACGAGACTCATTATCCTTATCAGTGCTAGTAGCTTGCGTCATATCGATAAACAAGGTCGGCGGTGGTAAATAGCTGTCCGCACGGCTTGCCCATTCGATGATAACCAACGCGTTTGGCTCATCCAGATATTCATCAAAACCGATAAAAGACAGCTCTTCTGGGTCTTGCAAACGATACAAATCCGCGTGGTAAACTGGCTTGACTGAGCCGTCTGTTTGCTCGATGCTATAAGGCTCGACCAAGGTATAAGTCGGGCTTTTGACGGCACCTGTATGCCCGAGCGCCTGCAACCAATAGCGAGTCAGAGTCGTTTTACCTGCCCCTAAATCACCTGCCAACCAGACACTACCTGTCAAGGGTAAAGCTGCCAATTGCGCAGCCAAACGTTGAGTATCAGCTTCTGTATACAGTGTCAGCGTCTTAGCGTTTTTGTCCTCTGTTGTACTATTAGGCATCGGGCTAACCTGCCTGCACTTGCGTCTGTACCTGCATCGTCACCGTTGGGTTGATAAAGCTTTCACCGCGGATTAACTTGGCATATAGCTCAGGGTCGTGCCACTCGGCACTGACTTGATCGCTAAACTCAAACGCTTCTAGATGAAGCTTACCCATTTGCTCATTCGCCACATCATCAGCAAAGCACTGCGCGTAACCGGTAGCGGTTTCGTGTGCAATCACCGAATAAACGCTGACATCAGATTCACCGTTTTGCATTTGGGTTTGTTTTAAAATTTCTTGCGCCCAAAAGAATATCACGCGTGAAAACTGCTCTGCCGATGGCGATACTGGCAAGCTTATCCAGCGCGCACTGAATTTTTTACAGGCAGCGACATACTCAGGGTCGTCTTTATTCCAAAAACAAATCGCGTGATCAAAGCTATCGATAATGTCCTTGATAGACGATTTTAATAAGCCAAAATCATAGACCATTTGCCCATGATCCAAGCGCTTAGCCTCAAGAATCAGCTCAATCTGATAACTATGACCATGGATAGAGTGTTTGCAGCGCTCAGAGCTACAATTACGCACAATATGTGCATTTTCAAATTTAAAAAGTTTACGGATACGCATAACAATCAACCAAAACAGTAAGCATTTTTATGCTAAATATGAATATTATAAAAGTTTGCCGCGACGACTTATCGGCTTGTGGCTTATTATAGCAAATCGTGATGACTCCGTAAGTAAGCACTTATTAATAGCTGTATTGACTAAATAAATCCATGGTATCGAAAATCTACTTATAAAATTCATTTATCAGACAAATTTTTAGAAGGAGCATTAAACAAGGGATGAATACAGGATTGACTCGAATCGTAGGTGAATTGTGCTAGCGCTATCTATTGCCACACCTTAAGCATATACTCATTGCAGTACGCACTATTTGCGTCATCAGCATTAATCTAACCTTCAAGCTATTTACACCGGCTTAAAAGGTATTACGGCTTATCTCAAGAGGAAAAAACCATGAGTAAAGGTCAAGACAGTAAAAAGAACGTAAAAAAGAAACCGCTATTAACGGCAAAAGAGAAAAAAGCTGCCAAACAATCTAAGAAAGACGACAACGGCAGTATCTTAGGTAAACATTAATATTTAGTGCATCATTTTTTATGCTAGGTGCGGTCTTTATGCTAAGCACTGCGCGGTGCAAACATGATAATTGCCATGCCTAATAACGCAACCGCAGAGCCTACTATATCCCACGTGGTCGGCCTGATACCGTTCACCGTCCACAACCATAAAATCGCCATCGAAATATACACGCCGCCATAAGCCGCATAAACTCTACCAGCTGCGGTAGGATGTAAAGACAACAGCCAAACGAAAGCGACCAAACTTAGTACGCCAGGGACAAGCAGCCAAATAGACTTACCTTCTCGCAGCCATAGATAAGGCAAATAGCAGCCCGCTATCTCTGCTAATGCGGTCAGTGCGAACAGTCCAACGGTTTTTAATTCAGTCAAAACCATCTACTCCTAAACGGTGATAAATCCTGTCATATACTGAACGGCATTGCCAGAAATCATTACTCTGTCACCTGCGACGACACAGTCTAGAACCCCGCCGCGACGTGATGCTTGATACGCAACCAATTCATTTTTACCCAAACGCTCCGCCCATAATGGAGCTAAAGCAGTATGAGCTGAACCCGTCACTGGGTCTTCATCGCCACCATTGGCTGGCCAAAAATAACGTGAAATAAAATCATAGTTTTTGTAGTCAGCAGACTTAGCCTGACAAGTCACCACCACATCTAAAGGCGCAAGCTGTTTTAGCTGCTCGTTATCACGCGCTACTGTTAATACGTCGGACTCAGCATTATAAATCACAAAATAGGCTTGAGTATTTTTATAGACTTCAACGGGTGCAATAGATAGTCCTGTAAGCAAGCTATCAGGGATATTGTCAACTTTCTCAGGCTTAGTATTAGGAAAATCCATTTGTATCTTGCCATCGTCTGTTTGCACAATGGTCAATACACCAACCGCTTTGGCTGAAAATTTAATGGTTTCTATACTAGGATTTTTGTTAAATAACACAAAGGCTGACGCCAAGGTTGCATGACCGCAAAAAGCAATCTCAGTCAATGGTGAAAACCAGCGGATATGATAAATGCCTTTATCATCAAGAACCATAAAAGCTGTCTCGGATAAGTTGTTTTCAAAAGCAATAGACTGCATTAAATTATCAGAAAGCCAATCTTCTGTAATAACGACTGCCGCTGAATTGCCTTTAAAAACGGTATCCGTAAAAGCATCGATGACATTTATTTCTAGTTGCATTTTATGTTCTCGCTTTATTTTTATAGATCTATAGTTTTATAGCTTTATAGCTTTATGAATTTTATGGTGTTACTGGCAATATCAATCAACAATAAATAGCTTAGCGCCTATCTTCGTTGACGAACGATGTGCAATCGTATTGTCCGCCACTTGATAAGTCATGCCCGCTGTTAAGGTAAAAGTACGACCATCTTTTAGTTCGGTGTTCAGCTCGCCCTCAACACAGAATAAAATATGTCCTTTATCGCACCAGTGATCGGCAAGGTAGCCTGCGGAGTACTCAACCATATGCACATTGATATTGTTAAATTCGCAAGTCTTCCAATACCCCGTGCCCGTTTCACCTCTGTTTTCTACCGCTTCTACTGTCGTCCAATCGGTAATAGCAAAAGGTATATTTTTCATTTCCATAACGTCATCTCCCTGATTTTATTGTTCATTTATTTATCATCAAATCTTTACTTATTACACCTTAAATCCAGCGCCGCACTTTATTTAGATAATCCTGATAAGTTTTGCCAAATTTCTGTGCCATCATCCGCTCTTCTGGCTGGATTTGAAAGTGCGTCATATAAAGTATAAAAATAGGCAATAATACAAACGCCAGAAGGTGAGACAAATAGAACGCCCAGCCTAATAATATAAGCACCAAGCCCACATACATCGGATTGCGGCTATACTGATATATACCACTGGTCACTAAACTAGAGACCTGCTCTAACGCTTGCGGATTGGGTGTGGTCTGAGCTATTCTAAATTGAGTCACACCCATGATACCTAAGCTCAGACCCACCACACCCAAAGCCACTGCCAGTACAGTTGAGCCGTTGAGTGAGAACGTCAAAGCAGGAACCATTTTAGAGACGCCATACATAGCAGCGGCGGTAATAATCACTTGGGCGACTGGAGGGACTTTAAGTGCTAGAGCGTTCATGATTAGACCTCATAGAGCGTTAAATGAAAAACCTTAACAGTGAGTGCTCATTATACCTGCTCACTATTTTCGTTTTAATTTTTACTTTTAGCCCTTAACTATTTAAACCGTCAAAAAATAATTGTTTTCACCTTTTAGATGTCGCTATCCTTTATTTTTATTCTTTGCTCGCTAACCATATCACTGTATTTATACGGTTAACTGGGATTGTTATTTATCAAAATAACGCCATTTATGTAAAGTAAAAACATATATAAAAATATAATACCTCATAGAGTATTATGTCTTAAAGTTGTATTTAAATTTAAATGAGGAAACTGGCATCATGATGCGTATCGGATTGTTCTTATTAACCAACTTAGCGGTGATTGTGGTATTTAGCATCGTGTTTGGTATTTTATCCAGATTTTTTGGAATTGGTGGCGTACATGGTGCGGGCGGGTTAAATTACACCAGTCTTGCCATTATGTGCGGCGTATACGGCATGGTTGGTTCGATGGTATCACTATTTATCTCGAAGTGGATGGCCAAAAGATCAACGGGAACGGTGGTTATTGAAACGCCAAGCAATGCCACTGAAAAATGGCTTGTAGATACGGTCGCCAGACAAGCGCGAGCGGTAAATATTGGCATGCCAGAAGTGGGGATTTTTAATAATTCTCAGCCAAACGCGTTTGCCACAGGCTGGAATAAAAACAAAGCATTAGTCGCTGTTTCATCTGGCTTATTGCAAAGCATGACACCCGATGAAGTAGAAGCGGTATTGGCGCATGAAATTGGTCACGTAGCAAACGGTGATATGGTCACCCTTGCGCTCATCCAAGGAGTGGTAAACGCCTTTGTGATGTTCTTTGCGCGTATTATTGGTAGCTTCGTCGATCGGACGGTGTTTAAAAATACCAGTGATAGTCCAGGTATTGGTTACTTTATCACGAGTATTGTGATGGATATTTTGCTTGGATTTTTGGCGTCTGCTATCGTTATGTGGTTCTCGCGTCTACGCGAATTCCGTGCGGATCAGATGGGTGCAAAACTTGCCAGCAAAGACAAAATGATTAGTGCGCTTGATGCCTTGCGTCCTTCTGAGCAGCGTCCAGATCAAATGCCTGAGAGCATGAAAGCATTTGCTATTTCATCAGGACAATCTACGGGCTTTAGTATCGCAAACCTTTTCCGCTCACATCCAACGCTTGATGACCGTATTGCGGCGTTGAGAAATTATAACCCTAGTGAGGGGTAATGACAGGATCAGCTCCCCTACCTGCTCGTAAAATTAACGTAAAAACCCAGACATAAAAAAAGCCTATCTATAAAAGATAGGCTTTTCTAAATCAAACTCGTTATTTAAATATCAAACGCTAATGCTCTGTCGCCTTCGCTATCTTTGATACGCGTTGGCAAACCAATCTTATTCAATAGATTGATAAATGGCTTGGCATCCAGCTCTTCGACGTTAACCATCTTGCCAGCATCCCACTCACCAGTTGCGACCAGAATCGCCGCAGCGACGGGTGGTACGCCTGCGGTATAAGAAATACCTTGGCTACCAACCTCATTATAAGCGTCTTTATGATCTGAGATATTATAAATAAATACCTCGCTATCAACGCCGTTGATTTTGCCTTTGACCTTGTCACCGATGCAGGTCTTGCCTGTATAATTCGGCGCAAGAGAGCTTGGGTCTGGTAGAACCGCTTTCACTACTTTTAATGGGATAACTTCTTGCCCTTCAGCAGTCATCACTGGCTGCTCAGAGAGTAGACCCAAACTTTGTAGCACAGTGAATACATTAATATAATGCTCACCAAAGCCCATCCAAAAACGGATATTTGGTACGTCTAAATTGGCGGATAACGAATGCACTTCATCATGGCCACTTAAGTAACTGTTTTGCACGCCAACCACTGGTAAATCGTCAGTACGCTTCACTTCGAACATTTTATTAGACTGCCACTTGCTGTCCTGCCAAGAGTAAACCGTACCAGTAAATTCACGGAAGTTAATCTCAGGATCGAAGTTAGTAGCGAAGTATTTACCGTGGCTGCCAGCATTGATATCAATGATATCGATATCCGTCACCGAACCTGCATCCATCATGTCATAGCCAAGACGCGCATAGGCGTTGACCATACCGGGGTCAAATCCTGCCCCTAAAATCGCCGTGACATTATTGTCCGCACAGCGCTGTTTGCGCTGCCATTCGTAATTGTCATACCATGGCGGCGTCTCGCAAATCTTGCGTGGATCTTCGTGAATGGCGGTATCGATATAAGCAACACCTGTCTCGATACAAGCTTCCAATACCGTCATATTGATAAATGCCGAACCGACATTGATGACGATTTGGATACCCGACTCTTGAATCAGCTGTATCAGCGCCTGAGTATCCATAGCATCCACTTGGTGCGTATGCAATACCGCAGGCTGCTTGAAGCTATTCTTATCTTTCACGCTTTGGGCGATGGCATCACATTTATCTTGCGTGCGCGAGGCAATATGAATCTCGCCAAGGATATCGTTATGCATCGCACATTTATGCGCGACCACTTGAGCGACACCGCCGGCTCCGATGATGAGTACGTCTTTTTTGCTAGATTTGGCTTGTTGGTTTGTGTTCAATGAACAATCCTCCTTTGTGTCTCTGTCGATACCATCGATAGTGGCGAGTCAAAACAGAAACGAGTGAATGATATGCGTGAATTAAAAAGGAAGACCGAGGAAAACCCACGCACCCGTCGGGCAAAGCACCATTTGATTGTTGGCTTTTGCCCGTGGCGATTATAACAATTTTCATGAAGACATCGGTAAAAATAATGTATAAAAAACAGACGAGTTAAAGTCATCTAAAAACGAACTTAAGTCTTTGTTTTCTAAAATTTAAATCAATTAATCGACACAACTAAATTAAGACAAGCTGGCTTTGTAATCTTGATAATCAAATTCGCGCTGCACATCTATACTGCCATCTAGACGACGAATCACAATCGCCGGCATATTAACACCATTGAACCAGTTCTTTTTCACCATGGTATAACCTGCGGCATTACCAAAGGTTACGGTATCACCTATTGTTAGGTTATTTGGCAAGGCATACTCACCAAAGATATCGCCTGCCAAACAAGAACGACCATAAATAATCGTATTATCAGCTGACTTAGCGCTCTCGCTGATGGGTGCGATATTGGTAGGGTCGATATCAAGAGAGGCAATATTCATTAAATCACTATTCACAGCCGCTATCGGCGCTGACTCACGGTAAATTAACAAATCAAGCATGTGCGCTTCAATGGATGAATCTACTACAGCGAGATTTTTTTCATTATGCATAGTATCTAAGACGGTCGTGACCAATGACCCAGCACCATGAATACTGGCCTCACCCGGCTCCAAATAAACTTGTACATCATATTTTTCACTAAAGCCTTTTAACCTGTCAGCCAGTTTTTCTAGTGGATAATCAGGCGCGATAAAATGAATACCGCCGCCCAAGCTCACCCACTCAAGCTGCGCTAAAACATCGCCAAATCTGTCTTCGATATCGGCCAAGCTGGCACTAAAGGCTTCAAAGCTGTCATTTTCACAGTTGTTATGAATCATTACCCCACTAATATCATCAAGTACTGCTGCAATCTTGTTTTTATCATGTTCGCCCAAACGACTAAAAGGACGCGCAGGATCAGCGATGATAAACGATGAATTACTGGTCTTTGGGTTTAAGCGCAGTCCCACTGGTATATTTTTTGCCGCCGCTTGACCTTTAAAAGCATTTAACTGTGAGATAGAGTTAAAGATAATTTTATCAGCATAGCTCAATACTTCATCGATCTCATCAGCACTATAGGCGACGCTGTAAGCATGAGTTTCTTTTTTATTATCACTGTCTTTACCTTTACCAAAGGTCTCGTAGCCAAGTCTAACTTCATTGAGTGACGATGAGGTTGTGCCGTGCAAATAAGGCTGCATCACATCAAACACGCCCCAAGTGGCAAAGCATTTGAGCGCCAATAATGCTTTAGCGCCTGATAGCTCGCACAGCCGTGAGATAATCTGCATATTGGCAACGATTGCCGCTTCATCGAGCAAATAATAAGGCGTGGGCAGTAGAGATGATTGGGTGGTGTTTAGCGAAGTTTTTGCATTCATAAGAGGTTACCTAATAGCTGCTGTTGGCATCATGACAGACATAAATATTTGCGCTATAGTAGACTAAATTCATCATAATTAGAATATCTTATGTCACTATCAACCGATTATTCCACTGCTACTAGCCAAGCTTATTCATCGCAGCTCGACCCAAAAAATATTCATTTAGAACATCTTGATGCTAATGCGCGTGCTGTACTGGAGTTTTGGTTCGACAAAGACAATGAGCCATATTGGTTTGCGCAAAATGATGACTTTGATACGCAGATAAAAGATAAATTCGGTGATATCTGGCAAGCTGCCAAGCAAGGTGAATGCGTGACATGGCGTAGCGCAAACGCGCCAACCGATAGCAATAGCTCCATCACGGCGTTGGCAGGCAGACTAGCAGAAATTATTGTCTTAGATCAGTTTTCGCGTAATTTATGTCGCGGGCAAGCAGGCGCTTTTGCACAAGATGGTATGGCTATCGCATTGGCACAAGAGGCTATTGGACAACCACACTTTGATACATTACCGACTGAATGGCGCAAGTTTATCATCATGCCATTTATGCATTCAGAGTCATTGGTGATCCATAAGCGCTACTTACCATTGTTTGAAAAATTACATGATGACAATACGCTGGATTTCGAAAATCGTCATAAAGATATCATTGAACAATTCGGTCGCTATCCGCATCGCAATGACATTTTAGATCGCGAGTCAACGGATGAAGAAGAAGCCTTCTTGCAACAACCGAACTCGTCGTTTTAGCGCTTATATATTTATATGATTGATTGCAATATGGTTTATTGCAATATGATTTATTCTAATATAGTTACTTCAACTCAAAAGAAGTGTGAAGTACAAGGCAACCAAGTATAGGCATATATATATATTTCAAGCGAGATGAACGCCGAACTTTTTATAGTGCAATGGATTGACTATGATAATAAAGCAAGGGCTGAATCAGATAACTGGTTCAGCCCTTGCTTTATTTTACTTAATTTTTAGGTGCTTTCGTTCAGATTGGTGCTTTTATTCAGCTTGAGGACACGCCCTAGTTCACTTAATTATTAGTTCACTATCCCTGTCGTAAAGGTAAAGCTCTCACGCTCGATAGTTTTATTATCCACTAAAATATCAAAGCTGACACGGTAGTCACTGTTGCCATGTAAACCACAGTTTTTGCCTTTTTTACTGGCAATCTGGCAGCTTTTTAAATTATCAGTGATTGGTAATATAAAAGCTTCGTTTGCTGGTAGTGCATTTGCCGTATTTTTATAGGGATCTTGGCGATAGTCTAGCAGCTCAATCGGTACATCGATATTTCGCTGGATATCATGGAATATCACATTGCTGATATCAATCGTTTGAGCGGATGGCATATTGATATAAATGGGTTGCCCGATAGGATCCACTCGCAAGTCACGACCTGTATGCTTGACAGGATCTGGCGTCTCATTATATAGCGCGGTTACTGTATCCGTCACGCCTTCACATGGATAAGTGAATACGCCTTTAACCGTATTATCTTTAGTCGCTTGGGTCGCTGCTGCATGGTTGACCAATACATAACCTTGGTTATTCGCCGCCTCTTTATTGTATGGCTTATAGATAACCACGCCAGTACCCGTCACGCTTGCACTAGGCATCATTAATGAACGCAAATGGTAAGGCGCTGCCAGCAAGGACTTTGCCATCGAGCCTGCCACAACATCCGAGCGAATAAGATTGCCTACTGAACTATAGTGAATAGATTGGGCGATATTCTCAGTCACACCATATCGTACATTTGGGTAATTTGCGTTTGATAAACGATCGGTAAAACTTAAGCCACCAAAAAATGGATTATTGCTACTGGTAACGCCCGAAATATCTGCAATCTTATTTTCGTAATGCGCACTGAATGCGGTCGGTGAGCTATTGGCAAAGACGTATTTAATATAATTTGCATGTTTAATGGCAACATCATCAAGCGCGGTATCAACAGATAAGCCGCTCAGACCACAGCTGGTACGTGCCAAACTGAACTTATTGTTGGCAATTAATGCAGCCTTTACCTCATTAGTAGCAGTACTGCTATCAGGTTGGTCGCCAACATTATCGCTTGAATTGTCACTTGTATTACCACTGGGCTGCTCGTTTGGCTCGATAGCAGGTGGGTTCGGGCTTGGCGCATTGGTATTAGAGCTGCTATCAGAGCCACCACCGCCCCCACCACAAGCTGTTAGAAACACTGTCAAAAAAAGCACTGCAGCAAGATTTTTCTGTGGCGTACTTATTAATAGCGTACTGAGCGTCATTTTTTATCCTATAGAATAATAGCGCGTATATAAGTCAATAAATGCCAGCGTTAAATATGCGGACATAAGCTAAGTAGACTTAAGCTGCTAATATCACAGTATTGAATTTATTTGTAATGGCATTGTAATACAGTCCAAAAATTTTTACTTGGTGTTTCTTGAAGACTGATACGTTCATTATAGACTGTCTTATTTTTAGTCATGACTATTTCCACTTAGGCTATTTTAAAGAAGCACGCTCAGCTTAACGTTTATTTTTAAGTGCTTTCTTCTTAAGTGATTTGTTCTTAAATGGCTTTCTCTAATGACTTTCTGACTGGTGCAAAACTACGTCTATGCGCAGATAATACGCCGTATTTTTCGATTGCCTCTACGTGTGCGCGTGTTGGATAGCCTTTATGTTTGGCGATACCGTATTCTGGATGCTCGGCATCAAGCGCATACATGGCTTTGTCACGGCTGACTTTAGCTAA
This sequence comes from Psychrobacter sp. NC44, assembly GCF_904846655.1. NCBI lineage: Bacteria > Pseudomonadati > Pseudomonadota > Gammaproteobacteria > Moraxellales > Moraxellaceae > Psychrobacter > Psychrobacter sp. NC44. Next base: position 29,276 of record NZ_CAJHBN010000018.1, read on the forward strand.
TATACTGGCGGCAGCAATGCTGGTATGACGCGCATCGCCCTTTACCCATGCTTGGCAATCGATAATCGATTTTTCTATACCCAGTTCAGCGAGCATTGCCTCATTTAATTCAGGGCAGCGATTACCATCGAACAAAACTTCGACCTGCCTCATAGAGTTGACAAGAGGATGAGCAATGGCTTTTAACAATACTTCGGTACATAAGCGCATACCGAGCATCGTCGCTTGCAAGATATTGACTTGATCGATGACCGCTGCTGGGATCTCGGCGACAACATAACCAATAGCATGCTGCTGAACCAACGGATAAAGACGGTCACGCTTCTTTTCACTCAGCTGCTTGGAGTCGGTCAAGATAGATAATGGCGTGTCCTTTAATGGCTGCATCTCAATCAATCCTGACCAAGTTTTAGGCAATATCGCAGCAGCCACATTGACGCTACCGAGCAACGGCCCACGTCCTGCTTCATCAACGCCCATTTGTAGCGTTGACTGCTGCAAGCCTTGCTCCACCTCGATCCGATACTGAGCAAGTAGCGCATCAATATCTACCTGACCCGATAAACGAATAGGCTCAACCAGCTGCAGATATTGACCTTTGATATCAATTTGCTCAATACTTATTTCAATCGGGGTGACAAAATTGTCGGTTTGGTACTGGTTACTCATAGGGGCGTGGTATCTTTGTTATTAGGTATCATTGTGATTAATAGAAGAAGAAATGATCGCAATCAATAATGGCTTAAATCCAATGTTTCGCTTGGATAAACCATTGCTCAATCACACTATTAGCGGGATCATGATTACTCTGCTGTTGTAATAAGTGCTTGGTGGCGACGAGATCTTTTAATTGCTCAGCATAGGCACGCGGTTGCAGTAGCCGCATGACCGTACGACAGATATTATCACCACTCGCCTGCTCTTGAATCAGCTCAGGAACGATTGCAGTATCAGCCAAAATGTTGGGCAGCGCCACATAAGGCACTTTGACCAAGCGTTTGGCAATCTGATAGGTGAGCTTATTTAATTGATAAACCACCACCATCGGTCGCTCTAATAGCATCGCCTCTAGGGTTGCAGTGCCAGATGCCAGCATCACAATATCTGAGGCTGCCATCGCGTGCTGACTAAAGGCTGGCTGGCTATCATCATAGACCACCACGATGGCAGCACGTAGTTGCTCTGAGCGCTGATCAATAACATCTTGGACGATGTATTGGTGATTCTGGTCGACGGTCGGAATGATAAAGCACAGCTTGGGGTCAAGCAATATCAACTTTTGAATACCATCTAACATCAATGGCAAAATAGCCGTGATTTCACCGCGCCGAGAGCCTGGCATCACACAAATAAGCTGGCTGACATCGTCAAATCGTTCAATAAAAAACTGCTGCAAGCCATCGTTGTGCCAAACCAGCTCACTACGGCGCTGATTGATCGGTGTCTCTAATAATGTTTGATCGATCGTACGCAACAGCGGATGACCAACACATATTGCTGGATGATTATGACGTTCATAAACGGACAGCTCAAAGGGGAACAAACACAACACAAGGTCGGTCGCTGCTTTAATATTATGAATACGTGACTCACGCCATGCCCAAATAGAAGGGCTCACATACTGCACGCAGAATACGCCTTGCGGTTTTAACTTTTTAGCCACTCTAAGATTAAAATCAGGCGCATCAATGCCAATAAACCAATTAATATCAGCGGCTTTAAATGCGCTCAATAATTCACGGCGAGCTTTAAGTAGGTCAGGTAATTGCGCCATGACTTCTACCAAACCCATTACTGCCAAACGCTCCAACGGAAAAATGCTTTGCAGCCCTTGCGCTTGCATCTTTGTACCACCGACGCCGACCCATACAATATCACCACGTAGATTATTCATCTGCTGCATGAAGTCTGCGCCCAAGCTATCCCCTGACACCTCACCTGCGACGATACCGATGACCAATGGCACAGTCTGTAATTCAGCACTTCGAATTTCAGTCTCTGTTTGGTCTATAAAGTTATGATATTGATCAGGCGTAGCAGAATCTGTCATGACAAGCTCTCGATATTAAAAAATACAATAAATGCATATAAAATAAATGAATGATTATTATAAAATACGACGCATAAAATCTGCGCGAAAGCTCTGTGATACCTAAGCATTCGCCATACTCACTATTTTATCGTCATACCTTTTATATTGTCATCATACGTGACGATGATACAAATAGCTAAATTAGCTGATAAAAGCCAGAAATAACTACTTAACGGGTTAATTCGTTTTTCTATACGGACAGATAAATTGAGTAACAATCTTGCTTGTTGAAGCGCTCATATACGATTAACGCTGAACAAGTATAACTAAGTTTTGGTTTCCTCATTCCAGTTATCAGTCAATTAACTGCGCGACTGCCCTTGTCAACCAACACTTTTGTCCGCATAATGAAACTCCCTATAAATCAGCTAGACGATATATAACCATGACAACATCAGTTACCCATAATGCAGATATTGACGACGTGAATATTGAAAAGTTCATTCCTTTGATCACTCCCGCTGAGCTAAAAACTGAGCTACCTTTATCAGATGCAGCCTATAAAACCGTATTAAACGGTCGTAATACCATCCAAAACATCTTGGATGGTAAAGACAAGCGCCTCTTTGTGGTTATCGGCCCCTGCTCTATTCATGATATCAAAGCCGCTCACGAATATGCCGATCGTTTGGCCATATTAGCAAAAGAAATCGAAGATAGCGTGTTCGTTGTGATGCGCGTATATTTTGAAAAGCCGCGCACAACCGTTGGCTGGAAAGGCATGATTAATGACCCTGATATGAATGACAGCTTCGACATTGAAAAAGGTCTGCGTACTGCCCGTAAGCTACTGCTCGATTTGAATGAAAAAGGTCTGCCTTGCGCTACCGAAGCACTAGACCCGAATACCCCGCAGTACATGCAGGATTTGATCAGCTGGTCAGCGATTGGCGCACGTACCACTGAGAGCCAAACGCATCGTGAAATGAGTTCAGGCTTATCATGCCCAGTAGGCTTCAAGAATGGAACAGATGGCGGCATGACAGTCGCTGTTAACGCAATGCAAGCCGTAAAAGAAGGTCATAGCTTCTTGGGTTTATCAGCAGATGGCAAAGTCTCAATCATCAAGTCTAAAGGCAACCCTTACGCGCACGTGGTACTCCGCGGTGGTAACGGCAAGCCCAACTATGACGAAACTGCGGTTGCGCAAGTGGAAAACGAGCTAGCAAAAGGCAAAACCAATAGTAAGATTATGATTGACTCAAGCCATGCCAACTCAGGTAAAGACCCGTATCTACAACCAATGGTCATTCAAAACGTTGCTGAACAAATTCAAAACGGCAATAAATCTATCATCGGTATGATGATTGAGAGCCATCTAAAGGGCGGCAATCAGAAACTGACCGCTGACTTAAGTCAGCTCGAATATGGCAAGTCTATCACTGACGGTTGCTTAGATTGGGACAGTACGGTCACTGCCCTGTATAATCTACGTGATATGGTCAAAGACGTTTTGCCTAACCGTTAATATTGACAGTCCCTCATCACGATAAAGATCACTCTATCTTGATAAGTTGCTCAGCAAAAAGCCCGTCCGATATTATTATCGGACGGGCTTTTTCTTATAAAATAATTTAGTTTATTGTTATAGAGTCATTTAATTTACCCTACTCGCTCGCTGATCCTAAAACACTGTTTAGACTTTCAAGTACATGCTTAGAAGAAGCCTGCTTTTGCAACTCAATCAACCGCTCATGCGCCATTTGACGACGTGGCTCCGCCAAGGTATTCCAACGCGCTAGCACTTGCAATAAGCGCGACGCCAAAACAGGATTGGCATCATCCAACTTTTTAATCACACCAATATAAAGCTCTAACCCTTCTGCCGTCCATAAAGCCGTTGGCTGCGAGGTAAAGGCACTGACCACTGAGCGTACACGATTGGGCGTATTCCAATCAAAATCTGCGTGAGCGATCAAGGATTGGATAGTATCAGCGGTCACAGTATCAGCAGACGCCTGCACACTAAACCATAAATCGATGACCAAATCATTATTTTGGAAGCGATTATAAAAGTCCGCCAAATACTCATCAGCATTTAGCAGTTGATGATTGACCATCGCTTTCAACGCACCGAAACGCTCCGTCATACAGCTTGCATCATCATACTGCTGCTGCGCCCATTCATCTGCGCCATCGACATTCGCGGTCAGCGCCATATCGAGCACCACATTACGCAAGGCACGGGTGCCACGAGCCTCGGCACTATCTTCATAAGACTGCATAGGTAGCTGCTCATAAAGCTCAGCCCATTGATCTTTTAGCGCCTCTGCAAGCTGTTGATACAAGTCGTCGCGCTGCGCTTTCACCAATGCTGGATCGTAATCTTTATGAATAGCAGACGCCAGCTCTTGCGCTGATGGAATATCAAGCAAGCGGGCAGCCAACATCGCATCCTCAGCCGCGAGCACAGGCAATGTCTGCGCTAATGCTTGCAGATAGATATCAGGACTGCTCTTCTCGCCTTGACCTTGCAGCAAGATACGATTGACCAGCATCTGCGTCACTTGCCAGCGGTTAAAACCATTGGTTTCATGTTTGAGCAAAAATGCCAAATCTGCATCTTGATAATCATAATTGAGCTGTACTGGCGCACTAAAATCACGTAGCAAGGATACAACAGGCTCACGCGCTATATGTTCGAAGGTAAAGGTTTGCGTGGCTTGATCGAGCAGCAGCATATGCTCAGCCACAATGTCACCACTGTCTTTATCAAATAGCGCCGTCGCGACCGGAATAGGCAGTGGTTTTGGCGCAGCAAAGCCACTGACATGACGGGTTTGCTGACTTAACGTAATCGTCAGTGTCTGCGCTGCATGGTCATAATATTGATGACCAGACACCATTGGTGTGCCCGGCTGACGATACCAGTCGATAAAGCTTTCAATCTTACTATCAGTAATGCTAAGCGCTGACAAAAAGTCCTCAACCGTCACCGCTTGCCCATCATAACGACGGAAATACTCATCCGTGCCTTTACGAAAATTCTCGGCTCCTAACGTATTGGCAATCATGCGCACGATTTCAGCACCTTTCTCATAAACAGTCGTCGTATAAAAATTATTAATCTCGACGAAACTTTCAGGGCGTACCGGGTGCGCCAGTGGTCCTGCATCCTCCGCAAACTGATGAGCACGCAAGGTCGCCACATCGTCGATACGCTGTACGGCACTCGACTGCTGATCCGCTGAGAAGGATTGATCGCGGTAAACAGTAAAACCTTCCTTCAAACACAGCTGGAACCAATCACGGCAAGTGATGCGATTGCCTGTCCAGTTATGAAAATACTCATGGGCAATGATGGCTTTCACACTAAAGCTACGCGAGTCCGTTGTGGTCTCAGGACTGGATAACACACAAGCGGTATTAAAAATATTCAGACCTTTGTTTTCCATCGCACCCATATTAAATTGACTCACGGCAACAATCATATAGCGATCTAAATCGTAGGCGCGACCATAATTGACCTCATCCCATTTCATCGAATCTTTCAACGCTTGCATACCGACATCACATTTATCAATGTCAGCAGACTTTGCGTATATTTCCAGCAACACCTCACGACCTTCGCTGGTGGTATAAGAATCCGTCAATACGTCTAAATCAGCGACAACGCAGGCAAATAGATAGCTTGGTTTATTGGTTGGATCATGCCATATCGCATAGTGACGGTCTGGGGCATCTGCCACTTCACCCTCTTCAACCAAGTTACCATTGGCCAATAGTGTTGGATAACGCTTATCCGCCTCAAGACGCGTGGTAAATATCGCCAATACATCGGGGCGGTCTGGATAAAAGGTAATTTTACGAAAGCCTTCGGGCTCACACTGAGTGACAAACATCGTCTCATCACCACTGCCCGCCATATAGAACCCTTCAAGTGCGGTATTGGTCTGCGGACAGATGCGTACTTGAATCTCTAAAACAACTGCATCAGGTGCATTATTAATAGTCAACGTACCTGCTTGTTGTTGATAATCCTCAGCCATCAATGGCTTACCATTCATCGTAATGGCGATCAGCTCCAACTCCTCACCGAATAATACGAGATCTCCTGCTGTTTGACGTACCATCTTCAGAGTGCTGTCTACCTGTGCATGATTTTCGAACAGTTTAATATCTAAATCAACCGTTTCCACATCAAAGCTAGGTTTCTGGTAATCTTTTAAATTAATTTTACTTGGGGCATGCGGTGGCACATCTGGCATATCAGGATTAATAATTTGAGCATCAGTTTCAGCAATAGACATGGGTATTCCTATTATTATTTGTGGCAAAAAATATATACGGTAAAAAGCGGGATAATTTAGGTTAAGGCAGGTCATCAATTAGCATAATCTTATGACCATTAACATGATAATGGTATCTTGCTACATTGACCTAAACTGCCAAATTTCAAGAGCAGGTCCCAATTTTATTATGTTCATCGTCCCTGATACTTATCAAAATGCGATAGCAATGAGAGAGTCGATATATCAAAAGAATAAGAGAGTCGACATATTAAAAGAGCAGCATAATCAGCATCAATCACCCATTGGATAATCGCGATTAAAATGATTTAATAGGGTCACTGATGACCAACACTCGATAAACGGCCTATTATATGATAAAGCAAACCGACAGTCGCTCAGACATTACGTTACCATTACTGATAGATTACGTTGAGGCTCTTTTGCCCTCACTAACCATACAAGCGAACGCATCCACAACGATTGAATCTACTAATAATGACACTGAGTTGCTGTGGGTCGTCCCAGATCAAAATGCGCGGTTAGCATTAAAGACACTGCTAAAAAATACCCGCTCACCACAAATATCGACATTATTAGAGCTCAATCAACGACAATTACCTGAACGTTATGAGCTCGCCTGTTTTTGGTTGCCCACACTCTCACCAGAGTTTCTGCAGCAGTATATTCCGCTGCTCATGCGCTATCGAGATCTTTATGCGGCACACCTGCTAATCGCCCTTGATGACACCCTAGATCTAAAAGCTTATGGCTTTACCCCATTTGATATCTTGAATGAACCATCTTTAGAGATGAATACTACTGACAAATCAGAGCAGCCTTCATCTGTAAAGTCATCAGCGTCCGCTAGACTTTGGCAGTTCAATTTATATGACTATAAACAGCTGCCAAATTGGTTAAATGCGGATTATTGGGCCAATCCTGAAAATTGGGGCAAGCACCGCTGGTAGTAGATCTCATATCTATCTGTAAATTCTAGCATTATTTACAGTAATACTACTTACATAAAGTAACATTTAGTATATGATAGATAGCAATTGCCTAAGTTTTATCGTAAGCAGTTCAAAAAAAACAATTTTAATTAATTAAAATTTTAGGAGCTCATTATGTCAACCAGTTTTTCTAAGATCGCAGTCCTCGCTGTATTATCAAGCGCTGTGGCACTAACCACAGGTTGTGCGACCAAACGTGCTACTTCTGAAGTCGTGGTTGCCCCACTAGGTATCCCAGGTGGTCAAGTTGGATACACTGGCGCAGTCATCGTAGATAACTCAAGCGCGGTTATTATGGGCGCAGAAAACCTACAGGCAGTTGTTTACTTTGCTTTTGATAGCAGCGAAATTACTTCACAAGCAGCGAGCATTCTTAATCAACATGCCAGCTTGCTCAACTCAAATCCAGCAGCCAGCGTTGTTATCGCAGGTAATACTGATGAACGCGGTAGCCGTGAATACAACATGGCACTAGGTGAGCGCCGTGCTGCTGCAGCACGTGATTACCTTGCTACTCAAGGCGTCGCAGTAAACAATATCCGCATCATCAGTTATGGTGAAGAGCGCCCTGCTGCCGCTGGTAATACTGAAGAAGCTTACGCACTAAATCGCCGTGCTGAATTGTCTTACTAACACCAGTAAAACCAATCACAGTCGATAAAGCTCAATATATTTTATAATTGAAAGCCCAGCAATAATATATCGCTGGGCTTTTTGCATGTTACTAAGTGAACGAATCCAATAGATGTAATCAATGATGCCAAGCTCTATCTTAAATCTGACCCATGTCCAATATACCCAGCTCGATCCTGCAACGTGGTGCGCCACTGCACAAGTGAGCGAGCGTTCATCCCTCAACTTCAAAAGACTGTGGGATGAATTACTGTGGTCATCCGCGAACAATATATCGCAAGTAGATTTTCAGAAACTTTACGAGCTTAGTTGGCATTACTGCCTGTCACCAGTAAGTTTATCAACACGTGAAATGGCGCAGCATCAACGTCAACTACAACGCAAAGGCGTTCGATTATTGCTACAACAATTACTAGATCAGCTAAAGTTGCGCGATACTCTGGATGAGTCAAATTTCCCGTATCGGCTTAGCAGCAGTGAATATTACGTATGCTTTAGTCATACAGGCAGCAAGAATCATGATATTAATCAAAATACCGTTCAGACAATCAATACATCATTGAACAGTAAAGTAACAGTGGTCATTAGTCGTCACCGTCCCATTGGTATTGATATTGAAACCAATCATGTAGCATGGCACGTGGCACAGCGGTTTTATTCTGAGCATGAAATGGCTGCTTTACAAGCATTATCCCCACTTCAGCGTAAGATTATCGCTAAATTACTGTGGCAAATAAAAGAAAGTTTTATCAAAATCCATCAATACAAACTGGCACAAGGATTAGGAATAGATTACTCCTACCTGATTGCTGATTTGATTCATGCTATTAGAGAACCGTCATATTTAATGGTCATAGCAGACATTAAGTCCGATTACCGTATCGCGGTATTGTCAGCGCAACAAACCATTGTTATTTTCTAGACCATTTATACCTGTTATTCATTCTAACAACTACCCTTTCACAGACAAAAAAAACGACCCTTTTTAGGATCGTTTTTTCTTACTACTCTTCTAATAACAGTACTTAAACTGTGATTAGATTAGAAACGGTAAGTTGCACCAAGCTTAACAATTGGCATCCACTCAAGATAATCTTTATCTTCAAGCTCACGCTCAGCAAGTTTAGCAACTTGACCAGCATTTAAGCCTGAATCTACACCACCTGGAGTAACACCATTATCAATATTCACATTTCTTTCTGGGTCAACTGCATTTACAGTCGCGTTAGTTTTACCCATATAGGCTGCGCCGATTTCGCCGAATACACCCCAGTTGTTACCGATGTTAGGACGGAAACCGATAGTACCATAAGGTGCTAGTTTGTTACGATGTTCCATAGTACCTTGTAAAGAACCTACACCGTTTTCGCCATCAGCAACAAACGTTCTATCGTTAATTTTGTATACGCCGCCATCTGGATTAGCAGTTACGTCGATATCGTTGTCAGGTACGATGATACCAGCACCCATTGTAAACCAGTTACCAGTAGGGCGTAATTGCACACCTAGGTATGGGTTGCTGAAGTCAGAATCAACGTCATAGTTTACGTCGTTTGCGTCAAAGTCACCGCCGAATAGGTCAGCAACATCGCCACCTGCCCAACCAGCTTGTAGTTCAGTTTTCTCATTTAGTGACCAACCGATGTTAGCACCATAACCTAAAGTACCAACTTCAGCGCTAACAGAAGCTGGGTTGATAGCAGTTTGGAAGAAAGTCTTAGTACCACCAACAACAGCACCAGTAGTATTGCGAACGATACCAGCGTCAGCATTGTATGCATAAGCAACAGGCTCAGCTTCATATGCAACAGCAACAGGCTCAGCTTCATACACAACTGCATCATTACCATCAACAACGATAACAGGTTCAGCAGCTAGTGCAGCAGTTGACGCTAAAACGGCAGCAGAAATTGCTGTTAATTTAATAAGTCTCATAAATACTCTCCTAAAGTGTGGAATAAGTCGCCCATAAAAAATGACAATTTAGCTTTTTTTAAATCGATCATTTTGTTGAGCAGATTAAAACAATTTTGGCCGGAAAAGTCACCCCTCTAGGAGCGCTTTTTATTTGCCGTTATGTAAAGATTGCATAGATATTGTAATAATTACTACACCAATCCGCAAAACTTCGACTTTCTGTTACACAATGCTCTTAAAGTAACTCAGCAGCGCAAACATGAATATTGGTTAGCTTAATCTTCATGTAAGGATATTACAAAATATGTCATCATAATGACCTACCTCTTTATTTAACTCAATGACAGTTATATAGCTTATTACTACAGTTTGTTGTATTTTGTGAGATGGTGTAGTAATTATTGCTTTTAGAAAACTTTTCAGAAAAAAGTATTGATATTAGTTTTCAATATTGTATGACTGTGTGACGTTAGTATTGATACATTTAGTATTGGCATATAAAGTAACTAGATCTTGTCTAGGCTTGATATTATGCTAAATTAGAGGATAGGAAAATGTGTCGCAAGGCTACGTATTTACTGTTATCTATTAATGCCTTGTTGTATTTCCTACTGTATTCTTTTTATTCTTATTGAGCCACTCATATGCCTAAAGTATCGTCGATTACCCGTGTGTTAGAGATTATCGAGGCGGTGTCCTATGCCTCAAAACCGCTCTCGCCACTTGAGCTATCGCAAGAGCTTGATATTCCCAAGCCGACCATTCATCGATTGATTCAAAATCTGCTCGATGAAGGGTTTGTGACTGTGGATATTGGCGGCGGCATTATACCGGGCAAGCGAGTACGAAACTTGGGTGTTGAGCTTTGGCAGCAGCGATTGTTCTTTAATGAGCGACAAATGATTTTGCAAAAGCTGGTTGATGAGCTAAAAGAGACCTGCGGGATCGGTGTGCCTTATCAGATGAATATGATCTATACCAACCGTGCAAATACGACCTTGCCGATACAGATTTATTTGCCAGTGGGCGCAAAATCACCAATGTGGTGTACAGCGACTGGTAAGCTGTATTTAAGTCAGTTGCCGCGCACAAGCCGCGACAAAATACTGCAAAACCTTTCATTGGATAAGTTTACCAAAAATACGATTACCGATATCGATGCGCTAAACGCTGAGCTTGATCGTATCGCTGAAACAGGTATTGGTATCGATAATGAAGAGTTTATCTCTGAGATGGTGGCAATCGCCGTACCGATACGGGATAGAAAGTCGCGCTACCTTGCTTCGCTATATCTTCATGCACCGACCATACGAGTGTCTTTAGATGATCTCTTAACCCATGTCCCACAACTGCAAAAAGCAGCGCAAGATATTCAGTCGCTCGTCTATGAGCTGCCAAGTTAAATGCCTTGATATAAACCAAAAATAAGTCCAAAAAAAGGTCTGCACTATTATGATAATGTAGACCTTTTTTAGTTATGCTTTTTTTAAAATCTTAAGTCAATACTGAGCTGTCGTGACGCGCCATAATGCTCGAGAAATCTCTATCGCCGTTCTCGATTGCATGCGCTTCATATAGCTCTGTCGCTTTGGCTCCCATCGGCGTCTCTACCTGAGTATCTTCAGCGGTCTGCATGGCAAGGTTAAGATCCTTTTGCATGAGCTTACTCATAAAGCCGCCTTGGTAGCCATTGCTAGAAGGGACATTTTCCATCACTTGCGGATAAGGATTGTATACCTCTAGTGTCCAGTTACGACCTGAGCTTTGTAGCATGATATCCGATAGCACTTTTGGATCGAGACCGTTTTTGACGCCCAGATTAATCGCTTCTGCCGTTCCTGCCATCAAAATTCCAAGCAGCATATTATTACAGATTTTTGCCACTTGTCCTGCGCCATGCTCGCCTGCATGAAAGATATTTTTACCCATCACTGCCAGTATTGGCTCAGCTTTGGCAAAGGCTGTATCCTCTCCGCCAACGATAAAGGTTAACGTACCAGCGATAGCACCGCCCGTACCACCGGAGACTGGGGCATCTAAGAAGTCTATGCCAAGCTTGCTTGCCGCCTCCGCCACTGTTCTTGCATCAGCTGCCGCGATGGTACTACTGTCAATCACTAAAGTACCTTTTGCTAGCTCTGCAAGTAGACCGTCAGAGCCACCCTCTCCTAAATAGACAGAATGGACATGCTTGCCAGCGGGCAACATACTGATAACGATTTGCGCATGACGTGCAGCATCTTTAGGACTATCTGCTACACTGGCACCTGCTTGCTGCAAGCGCTCAGTTGCTTCTGCGGATAAATCATAAACCGAGAGCGGGTAACCTGCTTTTAACAAGTTCTCTGCCATTGGTGCGCCCATATTACCAAGCCCAATAAAGGCGATATGTGGCTTATCCGTCTTGGTAGTATTCATATCCTTTGTATTCATCTCATCATTCCTTGATGGTTAGTATTAATCATGCGCGCAGGCGTTGCTACACATATAGTTGTAAACTATTTAATTGAGTGTAATTTTAATTTGATGTCTATATTAAATTGATAAATTCAATTTTTAACGCACAGACTGACTGCCTAAAGCCTCATCACCCAACCAATCGCCTAACGGATGCTCACCTTTAGCATAAGGATCCACAAAGTGCTGCTGTATGTACGCCTGCCCTTCGCTACTTAGGCAGTCTGCTAGTGAACGCGACCATTGTGGATTACGATCTTTATCAATGAGCAGCGCACGTACCCCTTCTTTAAAGTCAGGATTGGCGGCACAATGTACGGCTACATTGGCTTCTAAATACAGAACTTGCTCTAGTGATAAGTCAGTGACTTTATAATAAAGCGCATAAGTTAAAGCAGCGGTAACTGGACAGCCATGGCGATAAGTGTCTACTGCTCGCTGCGTCCAGCTATCATTGGCAAACTCTGTATCTATTTTTTCGAGTACTGCATCACTTTGTAATAAAGCATCGATATCACCCAGTCCGCCGCTGTTCATCAACTGCTCAATAGGTTGCCAATGGATTGCCAATTTACTAGCAGGCAGTTCAGCTACTGGTTGCGCAGCCAGTGCACGGCTAACAATACTATGAGCGCTATCGTTGTGGCATTTATCGTTATTACCAGCTGCTGATTGCCAATTACTCTGTTTTAAACTTTGTATGACGGCATCATAGTCACTACTGGCGACGGCATACTCTGCAAGATTGGCTAATAAAGCGTCACTGCCATTACACATCGCGCCCGTTAACCCTAAGAACAAACCTGTTTTAGCAGGCATGCGCTGCAAGAACCAACTGCCAGAAGCATCAGGGAACAGCCCAATAGTTACTTCTGGCATGGCAAATCGCGTGCGCTCTGTGACCAAGCGGTGACTACAACCTGCCATCAAGCCCATGCCACCACCCATGATAATGCCGTCACCCCAGAGTATTAGTGGTTTGGAATAAAAGTGCATCTGCCGATAAAGACGATATTCATGACCAAAAAATTCTGTCGCGTAAGGATTCGGTAGCGGTGCATCACTAGACATACTGTCATAAAGCTTACGAATATCACCGCCAGCACAAAACGCCTTATCGCCTGCGCCTTTTAATAGCAATGCCACCACTTGCTCATCACCTTGCCACTGCTCTAGTTGCTGCGATAACAATTGACACATCTCAACGCTAAGGGCATTAAGAGACTTTGGCATATTTAACGTCATTATCCCAATCAGGTGACCACAATCTGTCGGTTCGGTGCTGAATAGTACCGGCGCTTCTGGTTTGCCTTCTATAGCTGTTGTCATAAAAGTGACCTACAAATATTAAAAGAAAAATAGTATCATTAAGTTTGACTTTATGGCGTTTATTTATTTTGCCAAGTGGGTTTACGTTTTTCTAAAAATGCTTGTACACCTTCGCGCTGATCTTCAGTATCGAACAATTTAACAAAGGCTTCACGCTCATGGATAAGGTTTTGTGCAGGCGGAGTATGTCTTGCCGCTTGGATAAGTGTTTTGGAATAACTGACCGCAACTGGTGATTGTTTAGCGACTTTTTGTGCCAAGGCTTGTGCTGTTTGTAATCCCTCACCTTTTATAGCAACTTCTTCGACTAAGCCAATGCGTAGTGCAGTCTCGGCATCGACGCGCTCGCCGCACAATATCATGCGCTTTGCCCAGCCTTCACCTACTAAAGCTGTTAGATTTTGGGTACCGCCAGCACAAGGTAACAAACCAACGCCAGTCTCAGGCAATGCCATTTGTGCATGGTCTTCTGCAATACGGATATCACAAGCCAGCGCACATTCAAGACCACCGCCCATCGCATAGCCATTGATGACAGCGATGCTCACGCCGCGATAGGCTGACAACGCTTCAAATGCTTCACCAAAGGCTATCGCCATACTAATCGCACGACCTTTATCGCCATCTGCAAAATTATTTAAATCGGCACCTGCTGAAAAGAACTTCTCGCCATCACCATGGACGATTAACGCATACACCTCATCATTGGTATTGAGATCAGAGACCAATTGCTTAAGCGCATTGAGACTGTCCATCGTCCACGTATGAGCAGGTGGGTTGTTCAATGTGAGCGTCGCAATATGACCATTAATTGATAGTTTTAAGTTGGTATAATCCGTCATGAAATATCCTTGTTATAATTTTTTATAAAATTGCTTTATCCATACATTCGAATAGGCAAATTATCTATTCATATAAAATGATTAGCGTAACTGGCTTAACGCATCGTCTTGTAGCAGCTGACGTGAGACAATCACGCGCATAATCTCATTGGTGCCTTCTAAGATTTGATGCACACGCAAATCTCGCACATGGCGCTCAAGCGGATACTCATTGAGATAACCATAACCGCCATGCAGCTGTAAGGCTTCATTGGCGACATCAAAACACAAGTCAGTAGACAAACGCTTTGCCATTGCGCAATAAGTAGAGGCCTGTGCATCATTATTGTCGACTTTATTCGCCGCTAAATAGAGCATTTGCCGTGCGGTAATGGTTTGGGTCAACATATCTGCAAGCTTAAACTGTACCGACTGTAAACTAGCAATCGGACTACCAAATTGGCTACGCTCTTGCACGTAATTGGTCGCTGTCTCAAGCGCCGCTTGCGCAGTACCGACTGCACAGATACCAATATTAATCCGACCGCCATCTAAACCCTTCATCGCAATACGAAAGCCTTGACCTTCTTCGCCGATGAGGTTTTCTACTGGCACTTTGACATCTTTAAAGCTAATCGTCCGTGTTGGTTGTGCTTTCCAACCCATTTTATGCTCGTTTTTGCCGTATTCGATACCAGCACTGTCTGCATCAACGACGAATGCTGAAATCCCCTTTGGACCTGCAGCGCCCGTACGTGCCATAACCACTAACACATCAGTGGAACCTGCCCCTGAGATAAAGGTTTTTTCGCCGTTAAGAATATAATGCTCGCCTTGCTTATCGGCTTTGGTACGTAGTGATGCCGCATCAGAACCGGCATTAGGCTCGGTCAAACAATAACTGCCCAGCCATTCACCACTAACCATATTTGGCAAATATTTTTTGCACAATGCATCACTGCCAAACTCACCAATCATCCAGCCAGCCATGTTATGAATGCTCATATAAGCAGCAACAGCCGTATCACCCCATGCTAACTCCTCAAACACCATCGCAGAATCTAAACGCGGCAGACCCAAGCCATCATAGTCAGGGTTGGTATATAACCCTAAAAAGCCGAGCTCGCCTGATTTTTTAATCACATCAATTGGGAAATGCGAGGTGCGATCCCATTCAGCGGCATTGGGCTTTAGCTCTTTTTGTGCAAACTGTCTAGCAGTTTGGCGAAAGGCAATTTGGTCATCGGTCAATGAAAAATCCATGGGGTCATCCTTGTGCTGAATAGAGTGTATTAAAGCGTCAATGCAAATATAGGTGATTCAGCGTTAAATTGAAATAGTGGTATTAACCCCGCGGCTCGCCTCATCATCAAACCAGCGCGCCGTGACGGTCTTAGTTTGAGTATAGAACTGTACCGCTTGCTTACCATAAGGACCGAGATCACCAAGTTTACTGGCACGCGAGCCTGAGAATGAGAACATTGGTAATGGTACAGGAATCGGCAAGTTAATACCGATTTGGCCCACTTGGATATCTTGTTGGAACTTATGCGCAGCTGCACCTGACTGAGTAAAGATAGCCGTACCATTACCATGTGGATTGGCGTTGAGTAATTCAATCGCTTCATCTAAGCTGGCAGCACGCATGATGCACAGTACAGGTCCAAAGATTTCTTCTTTGTAAATTTGCATATCCGCAGTGACGTTATCAAAGATAGTAGGTCCTACAAAGTTGCCTTTCTCATACCCTTCAACCGTAATACCGCGACCATCAAGAATCAAGCTTGCCCCTTCTTCTACTCCAGTACCAATCAAATGCTCAACACGCGCTTTTGCCGCGGGAGAAATTAGCGGACCTAAGTCTTTATCATGCTTACCAGCTGAGACGATTAAACCTTCTGCTTTGGCCTTGATATCATCAATCCATTCACCCGCAGCGCCCACTAGCACCACAACTGACAATGCCATACAACGTTGACCAGCAGCACCAAATGCAGCACCAGCTAGCTGATTTAGCGTTTGCTCTTTATTGGCATCTGGCAATATAACACCATGGTTTTTCGCGCCCATCATACACTGTGCACGTTTTCCTGATTGACTGGCACGCTCATAAACGTGTTTGCCGACGTTGGTCGAACCGACAAATGAAACTGCTTTGATATCAGGATGATCACAAATCGCATCAACGGTCGCCTTGCCACCATGTACGACGTTTAGCACACCTTCAGGTACGCCCGCTTCAACCGCTAGCTCAACCAAACGCATGGTCACCATCGGATCTTGTTCAGAAGGTTTTAGGATAAAAGTATTGCCCGTGGCAATCGCCATTGGGAACATCCACAGAGGAATCATCGCTGGGAAGTTGAACGGCGTGATACCAGCACAAACACCAAGCGGCTGCCAAATACTATAGGTATCAACGCCTGAGGCAACGTTTTCAACGAAATCGCCAATCTGTAGATTTGCAATCCCAGCAGCATGCTCAACCACTTCTAAACCACGGAATACATCACCGCGTGCATCAGCAATAGTCTTGCCCTGCTCTGCGGTCAAGATTTCTGCTAGCTCATCCATATGGTCACGAATCAATGCCTGATATTTTAGAAAGATACGCGCACGTGTGGTAATCGGTGTTTTGCGCCACGTTTGAAAAGCGGCTTTGGCTGCTGCAACCGCCTGATTGATTTCATCGTCTGTGGTTTGCGGAACTTTGGCTATGACTTCTTGCGTGGCAGGATCGGTGATATCAATCCATTCACTGGTATTAGAATCAACAAATTGACCATTGATGAGCTGCTTGACGTGGTGCATAAGATATCCTTATCTTGTTTGCGAGACTACCCTTTAGCGGTGTCTTAATATTCAAAAAGAGAGAAAAAATGATGAGCTTTTATCGATCAAACGTAATTTATAAAATGATTTATTTCGTATCGTTATTGACTATACCAATAAACCATTTTTAGGGTCAAGCGCTTTGTCAAAATTTTATCTGAGTTTATGTTAACGAAAAAAACTTTATGTAAGGTATATTTTCAGTTTGAGCGAAAGCGACTAAGTAGTGATAAAAATGAAGAGACGCCTTAAATTGAAAACAAAAAAGCCCATGATTGTGCATGAGCTTTTTTTCAATATTAACGTTAGATGGCTTTTTTCAATTAATACGCCATCGTATTAGTAGTCTTTCATAGACTGCTTAATCGCCTCAATCGCTGTTGGATTATCAAGCGTTGACATATCTCCTGTTTCGTTGCCTTCTGCTAGAGCACGAATGGCTCGACGTAAGATTTTGCCAGAGCGCGTTTTTGGTAGTGCTTGCGGGAAATAAATTGCCGCTGGCCTTGCGATACCACCAAGGGATTTGACCACAGCACCGATGACCTGCTGCTCAATACGGAAACGATTTTCGGTGGTCGTGACTTGTTCATGATCTCTCAGCACACAAAAGGCTATCGGCAATTCTCCTTTCAATTCATCATGAATACCCACAACCGCACATTCTGCCATCTCTGGATGCGTACTAATCGCTTCTTCAATTTCTTGCGTGCCAATACGATGACCGGCGACGTTAATCACATCGTCAGTTCGTCCTAAAATATAAAAATAACCCTCCTCATCAGTCA
This sequence comes from Psychrobacter sp. NC44, assembly GCF_904846655.1. Taxonomy (NCBI): domain Bacteria; kingdom Pseudomonadati; phylum Pseudomonadota; class Gammaproteobacteria; order Moraxellales; family Moraxellaceae; genus Psychrobacter; species Psychrobacter sp. NC44. The sequence continues at coordinate 47,387 of NZ_CAJHBN010000018.1, forward strand.
CGGCATAGTCTGAGGTTGAATATTGCTTGCCATCAAACAGACCAAAATAGCTACTGACAAAGCGTTCGTCATTTCGCCATACCGTGGTCAGACAACCGGGCGGCAATGGTGCACGAATCGCGAGCAGTCCTTTTTCGCCAGCTTTACAAGGTTCGCCTGTTTCTTCATTAATGACATGCGCATCGTAACCATACATGGGATAACCAGGTGAGCCTTGCTTGTGCGGCTTATGATTGAATTTGGGCGTGTTACTCAGGATGGGCCAGCCAGACTCTGTTTGCCAATAATGGTCTAAAATTGGCACACCTAAATGCTTAGTCAGCCAGTTGGCTGTCGATTCATCCAGTGGTTCACCTGCCAAAAAGAACGATTTGACACTTGAGACATCGTAGCGTGTCATCCATGTCTCATCTTGCTTTTTGAGCATACGTACGCCGGTCGGCGCGGTGAACAAAATATTGACCTTGTTGGCTTCCACAATTCGCCACCAGATACCAGGGTTTGGTCGATGTGGTAAGCCTTCATACATCACACTCGTCATGCCAGCCAGCAATGGTGCATAAATGGTGTAAGAATGCCCGACCGCCCAGCCGATATCTGATATCGCCCAAAATGTCTCGCCCGCCTTGCCATCGTAGATATAGTCCATCGACGTCGTTAGCGCAACCGCGTGACCACCTGTATCACGTTGCACGCCTTTTGGCGTACCCGTAGTGCCTGAGGTATAAAGTAAATATGATGGCGTATTTGACTCAAGCCAAACTGGCTCGACAATCGCATTGGCTTCACAGCTGATACGGCGCTGAGTTGCATAATCAACATCAATATTTTTTGGCTCAAATGGTAAAATGCCACGATTGATGACCAATACATGCTTGGGCTTGACCGTTGCTTGCTCTACCCCTTGATTGACAAGGTTTTTATAATTAATAACTTTACCGCCACGCAAACCTGCATCCACCGTGATGACCATTTTTGCTTCGGCATCATCCATACGAATGGCTAAGTTATGGGCAGCAAAACCACCAAATACCACGGAATGTACCGCACCGATACGAGCGCAAGCCAACATGGCATAAGCGGCTTCTAGAATCATCGGCATGTAAATGACAACGCGATCGCCCTTGCCAATACCATGACGCTGTAGCACATCAGCAAAATAATTGACTTCTTTATATAGGTCATTATAGGTCAGACGACGTTTGGTATAGTCCGTGTAAAGCTCAACGTTATTACCCAAATCTTTAAACGCATCGACGACTGCAGGAAAGGTTTCGATTAACTCTTGGTTAATCTCAGAGGATAACCAGATAAAAGCATCTTGCTCTGCGCGTTCTGCAAGATGGCGATCCACACAGTTATAGCAAAGATTGGTCTCGCCGCCGACATACCACTGCGCAAAAGGCAGATTGCTGTCATCAAGGATTTGTTCAGGTTCTTTATGCCAATAGATACGCTTTGCTTGCTCTGCCCAAAACTGCTCTTTATTTTCAATAGAAGAGTGATAAATTTCAGCAAAAGTTTGAGTGGTATTAGATAACGCTTGAGAAGTCTGAGCTTGCTCTGACGATTGGTTGGTCACTGAAGTGGCGGTTTGCTCGCTCATAATAGCTGTCCTTAGCATAAATGATGGGTAATACGATGTAATATTGTCATAGTAAAGATTGGCTATCCCTGCCAGCTATCTCTAATAGAACAAAAAACCGATACACTACGTATCGATTTAGTAGGTATCGGTTTAAAATGTAGCAGAGCTAACAATAAAGGTCAACTATTAAGCCAGTTATCTGCTCAATAGTTAAGCCACTTTAAGCCTATACCTCAGTTTGATCAGCATACATCTCACGCATCACTTTTTTGTCATGTTTACCAACAGAAGTCTTTGGTAGCTCATTGACGAACTTAAACTGACTTGGCACACCATATTTCGGGATAATACCCCGCTCTACAGCTTTCTCAGCAATGGCTTTGATATCATCAACGCTCGTGTCTTGAGCATTAGGTTTTAACACAATCAAGGCCAATGGACGCTCGCCCCACTGTTTGTCACGTACCCCAATCACAGATACGTCAGCGACCGCTGGATGTAACGACAAAATCGTCTCAATCTCTAATGACGATATCCACTCGCCGCCTGACTTAATGACATCTTTTAAGCGATCAGTAATTCTAATATAACCATCAGGACGTATATAAGCAATGTCTTGGGTGTGCATATAGCCGTTTTCCCACAGCTCTTTGCCCGCATCGTCATTTTTTAGATAGCTTTGCGTTAGCCAAGGTGCGCGCAATACCAGCTCGCCAGTATTGTCTTGACCGGTACCAACCGACTCATTATTGCTACTCCATATTTGAGCATCCACCATCAGTACGGGCTTACCAGTCATACAACGGCGAGCGATATCTTCATCTTCACTCATTTCAGGCTCGTCGAGACTAAATTCTGTCAAGCTAATAAGGGGCGCTGTCTCTGACATACCATAACCAGTATATACTTCGATACCTTGTGCCATGGCGGTTTTTGCCAAGCCTTCAGTCAACCTTGAACCACCGATGATCATTTTTAAACCATTAAAGCTAGCACCGCGATCTTGCGCTTCTTTGAGCACCATTTGCAAAATCGTTGGGACACAATGGGTAATACTAACTTTTTCATTAATAATCAAATCCATTAACACATCTGGTGCATAGCGTCCCGGATACACTTGCTTCAGACCAGCCATGGTCGCAGTAAATGGAAAGCCCCACGCATGTACGTGGAACATTGGCGTCATCGGCATATAGACATCACCGTAGCTGACGCCTTGCTTGTCGGGCAGCATACCTAATGTCGCCGCTTCGGTAAGAGTATGCAATACTAGCTGGCGGTGGCTAAAGAATACGCCTTTTGGATCGCCCGTCGTGCCTGAGGTATAAAACGTCGTGGCAATGGTGTTTTCATCAAAATCTGGGAAGTCAAACTCACTATCGGCAGCTTGTAATAACGCTTCATACTCACCTACTACGCGGTTTTGATTACCACCGAAGACTCCTTCAGATGTCACGCCATCATCATCTAGCCAAATAATGTGCTCAATACTAGAGTTTTCAAACTGATAGCTTTTGACCAATGGCGCAAACTCAGAGTTGAGCAGCAGCACTTTTGGCTTAGCGTGATTGATGGTATAAAGAATTTTTTCTGGCGATAGGCGGATATTAACGGTTTGTAAAATATACTCTGACATCGGTACCGCGAAATACGACTCAAGATAACGATGGCTGTCCCAATCCATCACCGCCACTATATCACCTGCATCTAGATTTAAACCTACTAAGACATTGGCCAAGCGATTGATACGATTGAATAAATCTTTATAGGTAAGGCGTTTTTTGTCAGCATAAACGATTTCTTGCTCTAGCGACACCGTTTTGGCACGGTTCAATAGTTGCTTAACTAATAAGGGATAATCGTAAGCAGAAGGGGCGCTGTGGTAAATATTTGACATAGATGTGACGTCCTTGTTGGTCATGCGGATAAGTTATTATGCGGGTGAATCATGGATAATTGATGGCACGCAGTTCTAGTTATTTTAGCTTTTACTTATAAAAAATTGGCTGTTTAAAAAGTGATAGTGGCTAACATTATTAATAGAATTATTAAGGTGTATTGAACAGGCTATATCGATAGTAAGAAAAAATCGACGCTATGTAAAGCAACCTTACGTAAACATCCTAAGCTGCAATAGCTTGATGAAAATTGCTCAAAAACAGCCATCAAGCCGCGCGTGATTTTGTTTTAATCATGCCAAAACTGGCAACCAGTAATGCCAAAATCTGTACAAATAAGAGCAGCCATACTGTGAGCGACCACTGCCCGCGCGCATAAGCCATACCGCATAACCACGCACCCATCGTACCGCCAGCATAATACCCCATGTAATATAAACCAGACGCCAATGAGCGCCCTTTTTTAACATTGACGGCGATATAACTGATGGTAGCAGCTTGGGTGATAAAGACACCTGAGGACATAATAGCAAGACCAATAATAATGCCCCATAACGGCGTTACTAGCGTTAACAGCACCCCAATCATAGAAACGAAAACAGCCACGCGCACTGTGCGCGCTGAACCAAAGCGACGTAGCAAGGTCGTCGACAATGGCGTGATGACAACGCCTATCAAATAAACGGCAAAAATATTGGCAAGCGCACCCGTATTCAACTCATATGGCGTCTTAGCAAGATGTAGATTGATAAAGGTAAAACAACCCACGAGTGAGAATAAAACACACGCTCCTAGCAGACAAGCCGTCACCACATAACGATTGGTTAGATGCTCACCGAGCGTCTGCATCGCGGAACGAAAATTCGGATTGGCCACAAACTGCTGTGACGATGGCAGCATTTTGCCGACCCACAGCGCACCGATAAGGGTCATCGCTGCCATCACATAATAGCCTGCACGCCAGCCGATAAGCTCGTGCAAATGCCCAAGCAAAAATCGCCCCATGAAGCCGCCAAGTACCGAGCCTGAGACATAGAACGACATCAGTTCTGTGACAGCGCGTCCCTCAAACTCTTCACCGATATAAGCAATCGTCACCACGGTAATGCCCGGTACAGACAACCCTTGCATAAACCGCCACATACCCATCCAACCAATACTCGGACTTTGGGCAATTAAAGCAGTTGGTATCGCTAAAAATAATAATGCGCCAACGATAAAGGATTTACGCCCCACAGCGTCAGACAGCATGCCCAAGAATGGCGACATAATAGCAATCGCCATCACCGTTGCACCGACGATCATGCCAGCTTGCACCTCAGTTGCAGACAGGTCTACCATTAATACGGGCAAAATGGCCTGAATAGAATACACTTGCAAAAAAGCAAACATCCCAATCAAGCCAATGGTGAGTTTTAAGACCCACGATGTTGCATTATTGATTGGTGTAGATAGAGGTTCTGGCATATTATTTTGGGATTTACTGATGGTATTTTTCACAGGGATACAGGCTATGTTGGACGCGGATGATCTGGCGTGAGTAATAGAAATAGGACGATAATAGCTGAAATAATGACGAAAACAATGATGACAATAATGGCTGATGCTAGGGATAGCCGTCAGGTATGATTTTAGCACACCAAATACCAGACTCTGGTTTCGGTGTGTTATCGGTATTGCTTTATTGATGCTTAGGGTCTGTTGAACACTAAAAATTGCTGCTTTGTATACTGCGTAGGTGACGTATATTTTTGACAGCAAGCAGATTACTGTCTACTATTATTTTGATCTATTATATATAAATGCGATCTACAAAAACTTATACCCACAAAATATAACCTGCGGCAAAATCCAACTCACCTATAGCAGACTCTCTATCATGCCCAAATACCCTTTTTATTCGCAATGGATTGTCGCTATAGGTGCATTGGTTTTTTCTATAAGTGCGTCGGCAGTTACGTTAGACGAAGTAGCCGCAACTAACAAGCTCACAATTAAAGAGCAATCGACCAAAATAGTATCAACCCCGATAGCGTCAGCGGTTGTAATAACATCGTCTGTATCAGCACCAGCCGTGCCGTCAAACTGTATCGCCGACAGTATTATTACAGCGGCTAATCTTTCAGATACGCGTGATAAAGGGCCTTTTTCGGTGGCCAAAAAACCCGTTCCTCGTCAGTTAGCCAACGGCTTTGGTGGCGGAACTATTTATTATCCAACCAATGCAGGCGGCTGTGGTCTGTTAGGCGGAATCGCAGTAGTACCGGGTTATGTGTCCTACGAATCTTCTATTAAATGGTGGGGGCCGCGTTTGGCATCTTGGGGATTTGTGGTTATTACCATCGATACCAACTCCATTTATGATGACCCAGAGAGCCGTGCGGCGCAGTTAAGTGCCGCGCTTGATCATATGCTTCGTGACAATACGGTAGGCGCTCAGATAGATAGTACACGCTTGGGTGCTATTGGCTGGTCAATGGGCGGCGGCGGCGCGCTCCAGCTAGCGACAAAACGTCAGACGGTTCGAGCGATTATTCCGCAAACGCCCTATCACGATAAAGACTATGGCGAAATGAACACGCCTGCTTTATTCATTACTTGCCAAAATGACCGTATTGCCTCAAATAAAAAATACAGCAGTCGTTTTTATGATAAGGCTACAGGCGCAAAAATGAAGATTGAGATAAAGAACGGTAGCCATTTTTGTCCAAGTTATCGTTTTAATGAGATATTACTGAGCAAGCCCGGTATTGCTTGGATGCATCGCTATATTAATGGCGATACCCGCTTTGATCAGTTTTTATGTAGTAACGACAACTATGGCAACAATCCTCGTATATCCGCTTACGACTATAAAAACTGCTCATAAACGAGGCACTCATGAGAAAAGCACTGATAAACTAGACACTTATAAACGATCCGCTGGTCAACGTCTGACTTAGGAGCGCTTAGCATAGAAAAAGGCTACCGAAATGGCAGCCTTTTTTATAAAATCATTAACGCAATTATTCACAGCTCGCTTTGCCAGTGCGATGATTAACGGCACCATTGGCGGCTAATAGCTTTTGCATATCAACCAAATCTCGCGAACACGCATATGAATAGGCACCTTGATTATATGAGCCCATTTTTTTGTCTTTGGTCGTTGCCACTAGATTTGGATTAGCACCTTGCGCCAATAAATAGTTGACAGTTTCAAGGCGATTATTACTAGCTGCAACCATAATCAAGGTTTCACCATCACTTTCTACCGTCTGATCATTTAAGTCCACAGGCGCTTTTTCATTCAATAACGTATGTACTTTTTTGACAATATTGGTATTTTTTCCCAGTACAGCAGATTTCATGACGTTATAAACATCACCGTCATCTTTAGCATAGATATCAGCACCTTTGCTGACTAAGTAATCGACCACATCTTCATAGCCGATAAAAGCAGCCCAGCCTAACGCCGTTTGGTTAAGGCTACCTGTATCTTTAACTTCTAAGTCTTGACCATTGTTAACCATGTATTTGACCGTGGCTAGATCACCATGTTTTACGGCGTCAAACCAAGTAGCATCTGCACCTGTGGAGGGTTTGTCATAAAACACACGCCAAGAAAGTTTGTTTTGATTGGCAAGATCAAAATTCTCAGTAGTGCTGAAACGAAAACCCACTTGTGGGACTGGTGCGGTTTGAGCAGCTTGGATAGTGTCAATTTTAGTGACGCTGTTATCATTGTTTAGGCTTGAGCAACCTGCTAATAACATCGTTGCCATAACCGCTGATGCGCTCATTTTTCCAAAAAATCTCATGACTCAACCTTCAAATACAAATTAAATAGTGAGAGATATTATACAGATTCATTAAATAATAATCTATAAATTATAAGCTATGAATGACAATGACCCTCGAGTAATATAGGCTTATATCCGACTTTAACGTTATACACTGAACCTAACAATCAACATCTTTTTTATAACAGACTTTAGGTACATGACTCACCATAATAAGATATCAATTATAATAAGTTGTCATCTACTGATAAGAAATATTCATTATTAAAATTGCTGAGACATTAAAAAACTCGAATAAAAACACTAAGGAATAATTTCAATGACCGATAAAATTCATGATTTAGGGGCAGGATTTTGGAATATACGCGGATCTTTTCGCATTGGCGGTGTTCTAAACATTGGCACTCAGTGCTCACTTATACAGTTAAACTCAGGAAAGTTTATATTTTTGGATAGTTATTCATTGACTGGTGACGTACGCGATGAGGTGATGGCATTAACCAATAATGGTCAAGATGTCGAAGCAGTACTGAACGTCCACCCATTCCATACGGTGCACTGTGCACAAATGGCAAAAGACTTCCCGCAGGCGACCTTTTATGGCAGTCGCCGCCACCATAAAAAAGTACCTGAAGTACAATGGGCAGATGACTTGGTTGAAAGCGATGCGGTCGCCAAGCGTTACCCTGAGCTTAAGTTCTCAATGTCACAAGGCATCCACTATATCTCACCCAATGAGATGATTCATGCAGGCTCACTATTAGCCTATCATCCTGCCAGTCAAAGCTTGCACGTCGATGATACCTTTATGAGTCCACCGATGAAGTTATTAGAGGCGATATTACCTGAACTGATACTGCACCCAACGACCAAAAAAGCGCTAAAAAATGAGCCCGATGCAGGCAAGCAATACTGCGATTGGGCAAGCAATTTGGCACATGAATGGCGCGATGCGCGTAATTTCTGCGCCGCACATTCCTATTTAGTGACATTCAATGACGGTGAATTTGAAGTGGCGCTATTAAAAGCCATTGATAAAGCCCGTCCAAAATTAGAAAAAGCTTAATTGACCGTATAATCTCACATTAGAAGCATAACAAAGGGAGTGACCAAGATGGTCGCTCCCTTTTTTGCAATGACGCCATCAACATCAAAAGTTATTAACGAAACAATAAAGACGCTAGCTCATCTTCGTTATTGATGATATCTGCCAAGGTATAGCGCTCAAGGACGTTAATAAATGCCGTTAATGCTTCAAAGAATACACTTTTTAGTTGGCATGCTGGGCTAATGACACAGCCTCTAGCGTTATTTGTCGTTTCATCAATAAGCGTAATAGGCAAACCAGTCTGTCGACCATCACTACTCTTATCATTCGCGGGTGTCGCAAAACACTCGACCAAATCAAAGTCCGGCTCTATTTTTTTAATTAATACACCCAAATTGATGTCTTTTGGCGCACGAGCCAAACGTATACCACCATTTTTACCACGCACACTTTCTATATAACCAAGCTGACCCAACTGATGAATAATCTTGGTCAAATGACTTTTAGAAATGCCATAACTGTCGGCAATATCACTGATATTTGCAAGTAATGGCGGCTCTGGTCTCACTGCCAAGTAAATCAATGAGCGCAGCGCATAATCGCTATAATTGGTCAATCGCATTTATTTGCGCTCCTATTTTATATAAATCTTTCAAATATGTATCAGCTTAAATTTTAGCAATGTAACTCTATAAGTTTGAAAATGAGGGTCTTGAAAAGTCAGTGTCTCAAACAAACGGTATTTCAAACAAACAGTGTCTGGAAAACAAAGGTCTTAAAACCTTATAACATTTGCAAAATAATCTACTTAAAAATATCAACAATCAGTCGATAGACTTGGATAAATACCCTATTATTTTGGCGATAGCATTATAACGGCTCTACAGGCTCTAACCAAACAAACCATCAGGTCTAGGACGTGCCAGCATCGGCAAATAACTGATGCAAAATAGCACGAAGCAAGCAATCCACGCCCCTTGGGCAATCATGATCCATAATAGATAGTGACTCATATCGGCAAGCGGCAACAGCACGCGACTGACAAATGCCAATACCATCAGACCATACATAATATTCACCGTCTTGGGCGGCTGATGAATGCTGCGTCCCGTATGACCAAGCGATACCCGCGTCATCATCGCTACGGTCATCATACCAACGCCTGCAATGGCAAGCCCATGCATCGCAATACTATGAGTATAGCCCAACCATGGTTGCAGCGCATACAGCAGAAAACTCAAACACATGCCCAAAAATGCAACATATAATGACCAAAGCAATGGCTTTTGCCAGATACCGCGATGATACCAGCCTACCAAACGGACGATATTAACCACTGCTACGCCAAGCGCCGTAATAGTCAGCAGATACTGATTAGGATAAAACAAGTCACTGATAAAAAACGCTAAGAAAAACAATAAACTCGCAATATCCTGTACTTTACTATTGCGCAACTTGATGACTTCCGTCGTTCCAAGACTCAGACCACGTTCAATAAAGAATGGCACCACGCGGCGACCAATGGTCAGCACCAAACCGATAATTAAATAAAACCCTAGATAAATACCTATTTTAGTCATACTCATATCGGCATTGATAATACCCCAGTAGCAGATTCCATTGCCAACGGTCAATAATGCCAGTTTCGCTAAGATACCCATTTGCTTATACTGCTTGACCTGTAATACCGCTCGACATATCACAAATGCCATCGAAGCGATAAACAATAAGTCAAATACTGCGGCGATATATAACAACGATATACTGCTACCCGCAACCGTCATACCAAGCCCAAAACCTGCCCAGCTCAAACGTGCCAGCAGCCAACAGCCAAATATAGCCAGCAGCTTATAACCATGCGGCATCATTACCCCTGTCCACGTCTTCACTGCCGTGAGGAGAAATCCTGCAATGACCGCCAAGGCATAACCATAGACCATCTCATGACCGTGCCAATACAATGGGTTCAGTGCTTGTGCGTCAATATCTGTATGACCAGTAAATACAAAAGACCATAGCAGCATCGTTATCACGGCAAATAGCGCGGCAGCACTAAAAAATATTCGAAAGCTCAAATTCAGAATAGGATGCGGAGAGCTGGGCGGCTTGCTGGGTAAGTTGATCGATTGCATGGCAGTCTTCTTAGAAGCATGTGAATAAAGTTTAACCTAAAGATTCATTTTAGATGAATATTATGAGTTATACAATAGTGATAATTTTATAACTCATTATAACGGTTTGCTATTAGCATAAAAAATAACCGCTAATAAGACTATTAAGCGGTTTAGAACGTGCTATTTAGTATTGGTGCTCTAAAATCCATAAACTGCTTTAACTTACATGACCGCCTTGCCATTTATCAATGAACTCACCATTGGGATCGTATTGCTGGGTTTGCTTACAAAGATTAAATTGCCGACATCCTCTTGGATCAGCGCCTACGCCCGCTAGATATTGCCAATTCCCCCAATTACTCGCGACATCATAATCGATAAGATGCTGCTCAAAATAGGTTGCACCGTAACGCCAGTCTAAACCCAGCTCATGAATAAAGCAGCTAGCAACGATTTGTCTGCCACGATTGGACATATACCCTGTTTGCTTTAGCTGATTCATGCAGGCATTGACGATAGGATATGGCGTGCTGCCATTCTGCCATTGCTGCAAACGCTGATCGTCAAAATGAGTAGCTGGTAATTCATGACCAATGCCCTTAAACAAAAATAGATTGCTACCATGTTCAATCGCATACCAATAAAAATACTCGCGCCACAGCAGCTCAAACCATATCCAATACGTTGACTCATTGGCGATAATCTCACGCTCATAATGACGTAAGCGATTCAATAGTATTTTCACAGACAAGCAACCATTTGCCAGCCAAGGCGAGAATTTAGTGGAATGCGTCCAGTCATCCAGTGCATTACGTGTGGTTTTATAAGTGCGCGGCGCAGCAGAATCGAAATAGTGAGTTAAATGAATCATTGCATTTGTTTCACCACCTTTAAAACTAAGCGCTTGCTCATCAGATGGTTGTGTTTTAAAAAGGTATTTACTATGCGCTATCAACGCATCAGGCATTGGCGGTAGCGACTTTGGCGTAGGAAAAACAGCCACCTCTTCGTCAGCATTCAATAAATCATGGCTTGCTTCAACCTTTTTGCGAAACTGGGTAAAGCTTTTGGGCAGGTCTTGTGTCGGTAAATCAGCAAATAGCGTATGGGTTGATTGCCTGTGCCATATTATCTGTGGATATTTGCTCTGCAAGGCAGCATAGCCTTTATTTTGATTATAATCTGCCGTGTGGCTGACACAGATATCGGTGACTTGTTGCTGCTCAATGAGCTGGCATAACTGAGTAAAGGCGTTTAAGGCAGACTCCACCTTATCTTGTGACAACTGACTCTTTGATGAATAGCTTGGCGACAGATACAGCAATCGATTACCAAGGCGCTGAAGCGATCGATCCAAATCAGCCAAGCTCTCAGACAAGAACTGCTGACGAGCAGCGCCCATCTCATTAAAGTGGTAAGCTTGACGGCTCTCTTTCGGTTCAATGCAATCAGCCAAAAAACCAGCATAGATAAGCATCAGGTTGCCTTGATTACTTTTAGTCAATGTCGCCGCTTTGACTAACGTTTCATTGTCCTCTATGCGCAAATCGTTATGAAATAAGACCAATACCGCTTTTTTGACTGACTTATTTGATGCATTGTCTAATTGGTGATTTGACATGCTCTCGATTCCCAAGTAGTTAAACGCGCTCACTTGAAGCTGAGTCTAAACTTTGACTTCCTCCCCGCCCTCAAAGGAGGGGGATTCCTACTAAAGACGGCCAAGCCCGACCGCGAGAATGTTTT
>NZ_CAJHBN010000019.1:0-56804 GCF_904846655.1 Psychrobacter sp. NC44
CTGAATAGGTCATTTGTTATTCTGCCATTTCGCTTGTTTTAAAACGATTGTATCTTATTTAAAAAGAACTGACTATAATACCAAACCAGTTTTTACCGCGAAAAAGTAGATAATAGCTAGAATTAAGAATAAAGTTTTTATTGTTTGCTAAATTGTAACACTAACGTTAATAAACAATATAGTAGCTCGCCTCGTTCGCTTCAAGCATAATTTGTCGCTTACTGCTCTTATTCGGATAAAATAATCAAAATAGCCAAGAGAAGATAAGCCACAAGCAACGGTGACATCATAAACAAGTGAGCATAAAGATATGGATTTAAAACAGCTCAACGCTTTTATTGCTATCGCAGATTCACGGAGCTTTAGTGCCGCAGCGACTAAAACTGGATTGTCACAACCAAGCTTGAGTCGTCTGCTTAAACAGCTTGAAACAGATATGGGTGTGGAATTGGTCGATCGCTACCATAGACCGCTACATCTGACTGAAGCTGGTACATTCTTTTACGACAAAATCAGCGCCATATTGACAGAAATTGATACCGTCACCAGCATGACGCAGCGGCTATCGACGCCCAGTAGCATGCTGAATATTGGCTTTGTCCCATCCGTGCTTTATGGATTGCTTCCTGAAATTATTGCCATGTTGAAGCAATCCAGCCCCGATATCGACGTCAATCTCAAAGACATCAGCTCATATCAACAAATAGAGGCACTCAAATCTGGTGAGATAGACATCGGATTTGGGCGTTTCCCCCATCAAGATCCATGGATTCAGCAAATACTACTACGTCATGAGCGTTATGTCGTCGCCTTACCAAAAGCGCATCCTTTGGCGCATGTAAAGGAGCAACGGTTGATAGACTTAGCGAATAATCGTCTGATTCTCTACCATCAAACCCATTTACCGATAGCGACTAGCGTAAGATCAACCAGCGCAAAGCTGGATAATAATACAAAATCCAGACGCATAAGCGCTGAGCAATCCGCACATAGCGCGCCTATTACTGAACCTTTACTACACTTATTCGCACAATACGGTATTTCGCCTTTTATGACTACGACGGTGAGTGACTTGCAAGTAGCGCTAGGCTTGGTGGCGGCTGGCGAAGGCATTACGCTTGTGCCTGCTAGCCTAAAGACCGTGCGTACCGACCAAATCAGTTATCAACGTTTAGTACACGAAAACGTCACCTCCCCTATTTATCTGCACACACTCAAAGATTTCGTTCATCCCAGCATTTCTGATTTGCTGAGCGCCACCTATCAGGTATATGAGCAGCGCGGCATCACTTATCGGCAGCAAAAATTTGTGTCACAGCCTTAAATTATCAGATATTGAATGGATATTGTGTTATAAAGAACCGCTAAAAAATAATCAGCCTTAATACTTGATATTATCAACTGATTATGCTAACTAAAAAGAATGGCAATGCAAACAAATAGTAATAACAACTAGAATAATCATTCTCCTGACTGGCTTCGGTGTGCTAAAGTCGATACAAGATGAATCGTTTTATATTTAAGCAGTTTATAAAGCCCTTCTCTCATGATCATTGGCAAGCTGACACAGGTAAGTGATAATTTGCCGTTTTAACCATTTAGAGGTATTCATGACCACACAACCACTCAATAACCCACGCACCAACCCAAATGCCACTGACGATACCGCGACATCGCAGCAAGAAGGCTTTAGCTGGCGCATCTTTGGTCCCGGTATTTTGATGGCAACCGCTGCTATCGGTGGCTCGCATTTGATTTCATCGACGCAGGCTGGCGCTATATATGGCTGGCAACTGGCCATTATGATTATTTTAGCCAACGTTTTTAAGTATCCATTTTTTCGCTTTGCAACCGACTACGTCTATGACACTGGCGAGAGTTTGATTGCAGGCTATGCCAAACGCTCAAAAGTATATCTGTGGGTATATTTTATACTCTCTATCCTATCAGCTGTCATTAGTACGGGTGCGGTCTCGCTCATCGCGGCGGTGATACTAGGTTTTATGCTACCCGCTTCTCTTGGGCTATCGACGATGGCGCTGTCATTGATTATCGTGGCGGTTTCTTGGTTCTTTTTAATTGCGGGTCACTATAAGCTGCTTGATGGTGTGACCAAATGGATTATGATTGCCTTGACGACTGCGACCGTCGCTGCTGTCATCATTGCTGCTGGCAAGCCGACAGTCATGGCTGCTGACTTTGTCGCGGCTTCCCCTTGGAATTTAGCAACTTTAGGTTTCATCGTGGCACTCATGGGCTGGATGCCAGCACCGCTTGAGTTTGCCGCCATTACCTCGATGTGGACATCTGCCAAAGTCAAAGCCGATCACACCACCCATCGCCAAGGTTTGCTTGATTTTAACGTCGGTTATGCCGTTTCTGCCATTTTGGCATTGTTCTTCTTATCGTTAGGTGTGTTTGTACAGTATGGCTCAGGACAAGAAATTGAGCTGGTCGGTGGCGCTTATATCAATCAGTTGATCAACATGTATACCGCAACCATCGGTGAATGGTCACGTCTATTGGTCGCTTTCGTCGCCTTTATGTGTATGTTTGGCACGACGATTACCTGTGCAGACGGTTATGGCCGTGCCAACGCTGAGTGCTGGCGTCTAATAAAAGGTGAAAGCGAAATCAACAAAAAGCAAATCGCTTTTTGGACGACCTATGCTATCGGTGGTGGGTTGATGATTATCACTTTCTTTACTGGACAACTAGGTACTATGCTTAAGTTTGCCATGATATCGGCGTTTGTTTCAGCGCCTATCTTTGGCTGGTTGAATTACTCATTGGTTAAAAACCATAAAAAACTGTCTTTTGGTATGAATGCACTCTCTATCGCAGGACTCATCTTCTTAACGGGTTTTGCGCTGTTATTTTTAGCCAATCTTGCTGGACTATTTGGCTAGGTATCGGTTTTAAAAATATCTATTTATATCATAAAAGCCCTTTTAGCTTAGCTATTAGGGCTTTTATGATATAAATAAGCGCAACCGCTATTGTAAATAAATGTAAATAATGGGCTATACGTGTCTTTGTGAATTCAGCAATATGAATAATAGTTTGAGCAAACCATTAATTTATAGATAATGCTATTTACATAGTGAATAATATTAGTTTTAATAAACTATTTATTTAAATTATTTAAATTATTGTGCTCAAACAATGCTTTGCACTCACTGATTATTGGGTATAATCGAACACAATAACGATAATACTATCTCTCTATGCAAGGACACTCACATGACTTTACCTTCAGCAGGCGCACGCTTTCGCAGTGCTTTGACCCAAAAAAATGATAATAACCAGCCACTACAAATTGCAGGTGCTATCAATGCCTATACTGCAATGATGGCGACCCAAGTCGGTCACCAAGCGTTATATCTCTCTGGTGCTGGTGTGGCAAATGCCTCATTTGGTCTTCCTGATTTGGGTATGACTAGCCTTGATAATGTACTAGAAGATGCACGACGTATCACTGACGCAGTTGATACGCCGTTATTAGTAGATATCGATACTGGTTTTGGTGGCGCGTTTAACATTGCACAAACCATCAGAAAAATGGAAAAAGCAGGCGTGGCAGCGGTACATATCGAAGATCAAGTCGCTCAAAAGCGCTGTGGTCATCGCCCAAATAAAGAAATCGTCAGTATTTCAGAAATGGTTGATCGCTTAAAAGCGGCATTGGATGCCAAAACTGACCCTGATTTTGTGGTCATGGCACGTACGGATGCGTTATCGGTAGAAGGTCTTGATGCTGCTGTCGAGCGCGCTGTTGCCTTCCAAGAAGCAGGCGCAGACATGATTTTTGCCGAGGCGTTAACCGATATCGAAATGTATCGTAAGTTCACTGACGTATTGGATATCCCAGTACTCGCCAACATGACAGAGTTTGGTCAGACCGACCTTTACACCACTGATCAACTATATAGCGTGGGTGTCGAGATGGTGTTGTACCCACTATCAGCATTCCGTGCGATGAACAAAGCGGCATTAAACGTTTATCAGCATCTATTGACTGATGGCACACAAGAAAAAGTTGTTGATACCATGCAAACCCGCATGGAGCTGTATGATTTCTTAAATTATCATGAGTTTGAGCAGACACTAGACAAGCTATTTGCTAATAAGTAGTTAAGAATTAGTTATTGGCAATACTGAAAAGATAGCTCACCTTTGAGTGTGTTATCTTTTCGAAATCCGTCTTCATTTACTTTTAGGTTATTTATGCCATTTTTTACTGCTAATACTGCTTTTAAAACGTCACTACTGAGCAGCACGCTTGCGGCGCTATTATTCATGACGGGCTGTGATAAAACACCAGAAACCGCCGACGACACCACCAGTGGTGCAAGCACTGCTGAAGTTGATGCTACCGCACCTGCCACTCAAGATGACTTGGTCATGACAACGATTACGCTAGATACTGTCAACAGCCTACTATTTGCACCGGTTATCAATAGTGGTGCGCTCAGTGCAGAGCAAGTCAGCTGTCTCGAATCACGCGACAAAGACTTGGGTAAAGCCGAAGTCGATAGCTTCTATAAGAGTCAGTTTACCGATGCAGAGTTACAAGAGTTGCATAACTTTTATACGTCAGAGGTAGGGAAAAAGCTGATTACGTTTGGTAATGAGCAATTGCGTGTCATGAATGGTGAAGAGATTGCAACGCCAATGGCTGATCCTACTCCAGAAGAGATGACTGAGATTCAGACGTTCATGGAATCACCACTGGGTGTCAAGTACATGAAAATCAATAATGCAGAAGGCGAAGGCAGCGCAATGGAAGTCTTGAATGTTCCTATTGAAGCGGAGTTTGAGCGTTGTAATGTCGATTTAGATGGTCCACAGCCTGCCTAACGCTCAACTGGCGCTATCATCATTCATCAACTGATAAATTTATTATTAGAAACTTAGAAACACCGTTTTTCACCCAAAAAGCTACCCACAAAAGGAATTTCATCATGGCAGCACAGAACCCATCAACAAAAGTATTGTCAGGCGCAGGGCTACGCGGACAAGTCGCTGGCAAAACCGCTCTATCTACCGTCGGCAAGTCAGGCTCTGGTCTGACATATCGCGGTTATGACGTGTCAGAGCTGGCAGACAAATGCATCTTTGAAGAAGTGGCCTACTTGCTTCTTTATGGCAACTTGCCGAACCAAACTGAGCTTGACGCTTATCAGACCAAGCTCAAAAGCTTGCGTGGTCTACCACAGTCATTAAAAGACGTGCTTGAGCGCATTCCTGCCGAGTCTCATCCAATGGATGTTTTACGTACCGGTTGCTCTATGCTGGGTAACTTAGAAACTGAAATGAGTTTTGATGAAGAAAACGACCAAGCAGATCGCATGCTTGCGGTATTCCCTTCTATTATCAACTACTGGTATCGTTTTACCCATGACAACGTGCGTATCGAAACCGAAACTGATGATGCCACCATTGGCGGTCATTTCTTGCATTTGCTAAAGGGTGAGAAACCAAACGAGCTACACGAAAAAGTGATGAACGTGTCTCTTATCTTGTACGCAGAGCATGAGTTCAACGCCTCGACCTTTACCGCTCGTGTGTGTGCTTCTACGCTATCTGATATCCATTCTTGTATCACTGGCGCGATTGGTTCACTACGCGGTCCTCTGCATGGTGGCGCTAATGAGGCGGCGATGGATATGATTGAAGGCTTTAGCTCACCTGATGAAGCCGAAGAAGAAATGATGGGTATGCTAGCGCGTAAAGACAAAATTATGGGCTTTGGTCATGCCATCTATAGCGAATCAGATCCACGTAACGTCGTTATTAAAGGCTGGGCTGAGAAGCTAGCTGCTGACGTTGGTGATGAAGTGCTATATCCAGTATCAGTACGCTGTGAAGAAGTCATGTGGCGCGAGAAAAAGCTGTTCTGTAATGCTGACTTTTTCCATGCCTCAGCCTATCACTTTATGGGCATTCCAACTAAGTTGTTCACGCCAATCTTTGTTTGCTCGCGTCTAACAGGTTGGGCAGCACACGTATTTGAGCAACGTGCTAATAACCGTATCATTCGCCCAAGTGCGGAATATACCGGTGAAGAGCTGCGTCCAGTACCAGAGATGAGCGCGCGTTAATCCATATATATTTACTATCTCGGATAAGTGCTTATGCGAGATAACCAGTTTAACTGCTAGATATATTCACAATTTAGCAGTTAAACTTTTTCTTAATAACCTCACTTTCTTTTTAGCCATATTTTTTTAGCAAAGCCTTCTTCTAACTTCTAATTCCACTAATGACTTTGCTAAAAGAATGACTATTTTTTAAATTTAAACCAGCCAACTGCCAAAGGTGAATCATGGACAACGCTCTAGTACAACCAATGAATGATCAATTCAAAAAGCCCCTGCCAGATACCGACCTCTATTACTTTGACACCCGCGAGGCTGTCGAAAATATTGAAGCTGGCGCGTATGACAAGCTACCGTTTTGCTCAAAAGTACTATGTGAAAACTTGGTACGTCGTTGCCCACCAGAAGAGCTAACAGCTGCTTTAAAACAACATATTGAGGGCAAACAAGATTTAGATTTTCCTTGGTACCCTGCCCGCGTGGTTTGTCATGACATCTTAGGTCAGACCGCGTTTGTCGATTTGGCAGGTCTACGTGATGCCATCGCTGAGCAAGGTGGCGATCCGTCTAAAGTGAATCCAATCGTGCCAACGCAATTAATTGTTGACCATTCACTAGCCGTTGAACATGCCGGCTTTGAGGAAAACGCTTTTGAGAAAAACCGTGCTATCGAAGAGCGCCGTAACGATGATCGCTTTCACTTTATCAACTGGTGCCAGTATGCCTTTGATAATGTCAACGTCGTACCGCCCGGTAACGGCATCATGCATCAGATCAATCTAGAAAAAATGTCGCCTGTCGTCCAAGTCGTCCAAAACAAAGCCGGTGAACAAGTAGCCTTTGCCGATACTTTAGTCGGTACAGATAGCCATACGCCTATGGTCGATGCGCTTGGCGTTATCTCTATCGGTGTTGGCGGATTGGAAGCTGAGAGCGTTATGCTAGGCAACCCGTCTTATATGCGCCTACCAGATTACGTTGGTGTTAAATTAACTGGCAAGTTGCAAAAAGGCATTACTGGTACGGATCTCGTACTTGCGATGACTGAGTTTTTACGTGATGCAGGCGTTGTCTCTACCTATATTGAATTCTTTGGTGAAGGTGCACGTCAGCTGAGTGTTGGTGACCGTGCTTCTATCTCCAACATGACGCCTGAGTATGGCGCAACTGCTGCCATGTTCTATATCGATGAGCAAACCATCGATTACTTACGCCTAACTGGTCGTAGTGAAGATCAGATTAAACTGGTTGAGCAGTATGCCAAGCAAGTGGGTTTATGGGCTGATGGCATGGAAAAGGCCGAATACGCACGTGTACTTGAATTTGATTTATCTGCGGTCGTGCGCAATCTGGCAGGCCCATCTCGCCCGCATGCACGTGTATCGACAACTGATTTGGTTGCAAAAGGTATCGCTCATGGCGCTGATGAGAAGCTACCAGAACCAAAAGATGGTCTCATGCCAGATGGTGCGGTTATTATTGCAGCCATCACCAGTTGTACCAATACCTCAAACCCACGCAATATGGTAGCAGCCGGCCTCGTTGCCCGTAACGCCAATGCAAAAGGCTTATTACGTAAGCCTTGGGTGAAGTCTTCATTAGCACCTGGCTCAAAAACGGTAAAAATGTACTTAGAAGAAGCAGGCCTGATGCCTGAGCTCCAAGAAATCGGCTTTGACGTGGTTGGCTTTGCTTGTACCACCTGTAACGGCATGAGTGGCGCACTTGATCCTGACATCGAGAAAGAAATCATTGATAATGACTTATTCACTACCGCAGTGTTATCAGGTAACCGTAACTTTGATGGTCGTATCCATCCGTATGCCAAGCAAGCATTTTTAGCATCACCACCATTGGTGATTGCCTATGCTATTGCCGGTAATATCCGTTTTGATATCGAAAAAGACTCGTTAGGAAAAGACCAAGACGGCAATGACGTTTATCTAAAAGATATCTGGTTTGATGATGACGAAGTTGATGCTATTGTCGCGGCAGCAGTGAAGCCTGAGCAATTTAACGCCGTTTATATCCCGATGTTTGATGAAGCCAAAAAAGACACCGGAAAAGCATTAAGCCCACTCTATGACTGGCGCGAGCAGACCACTTATATCCGCCGTCCGCCGTATTGGGAAGGCAAAATGGCGGCGATGAATAAGCTAAAAGGCATGCGTCCGTTAGCGGTATTGGGTGATAACATCACCACTGACCATTTATCACCGTCTAATGCGATTTTGGGCGATTCGGCGGCTGGCGAGTATCTTGATACCATGGGTCTGCCAGCAGAAGACTATAACTCTTACGCAACCCATCGTGGCGACCACTTAACGGCGCAGCGCGCGACCTTTGCCAACCCTAAGCTATTGAACGAGATGGTACGTGACGAGCAAGGTGAAGTCATCCAAGGCTCGCTGGCTCGCGTTGAACCCGAAGGTCAAGTCATGCGTATGTGGGAAGCGATTGAAACCTATATGAACCGCGAGCAGCCACTCATCATCATCGCAGGTGATGGCTATGGTCAAGGCTCAAGCCGCGACTGGGCTGCTAAAGGGGTTCGTCTAGCTGGCGTTGAAGTCGTGGTCGCTGAAGATTTTGAGCGTATTCATCGTCAAAACTTGGTCGGTATGGGAGCGCTACCTTTACAGTTTAAAGAAGGTGTCAATCGTAATACGCTTAATGTCGATGGTACTGAAATATTCGATATCGAAGGCGAAGTGTCTGCTGGCGGTGAGATGACATTGGTCATTAACCGCACAGATGGCACTGTCGATAAAGCCTCAGTGAAATGTCGTTTAGATACTGCTGATGAAGTTAAAATGTATAACGCTGGCGGTATGCTCCAGCGCTTTGCTAAAGAGTTTATCGATGGCACGTTAGATATCGTTTAATAGAAACGAATAAACAACAGCGATAGCTGCCGTACACGTGACAAAAGCCAATGTTATATTTATATGGCATTGGCTTTTTTAGTAGTCTCACAATAGATTCTGATACTCTTTAGTCTTATTAGGCTTCTATCCATTAAATACATTACTTATAGTATTTTATTTAAATGAATTTTCTTAAAAAATAAACATTTGTTTTTCTATTTAGTATAATTGTCATTTTTTATCATAAGAAGTGGCATGAAAAACATCAATAGAACTTTTATTATTTTGATTTCTGTATTGAATCTTAGTGGTTGTAGTAGTCTCACTGATTTATCAATGGTAGACGTCTCTATTTCCATTGTCATTATTGCTATTATTATTGGTTGTTGGGTTTCTAATGTACGTACGGGCCGCGATATACAAGAATCCGTTGATAGTATTATACAAATTCGACGGGAACAACTTGAAGTGGCTAAGTCCGATTTGAGACCTGGCATTGATGAAGGCGACCCAGTTTCGCAGTATCTCTTGGCGCTTAAATTTCATACTGGTGATGGTGTCGGTCAAGACTTAGTAGCAGCGTGTTACTGGTACAGTTTGTCCGCTGAAAGTGGATTTATTCATGCCGTGACAACTTTAGCCCTTATGTATATAAAAGGATGGGGTACCAAGCAAGATTTAACTAAAGCTGCTAAGCTTTTGTCTATTGCCTCAAAAGAAGGCGATCTGCAGGCACAGAACTTTTTAGCAGCAGCCTATTTAAACGGATGGGGTGTTCGAAAAAATGAAGAAAAAGCACGTTATTGGCTGCAACAAGCAGCTGCACAAAGCTCTGAAGAAACCAGTAAGTCTTTAAATATGTTGTCGCCGCAATCTATTGAGTCATTAACAATGGTCATTCAAAACGGTGATGAATATATCGTACTAAAATAATAGGAATAAAAAAATGACCCGACCAAACCCTGCTTTTGCTCCACAAATCTCTGTCCCAGCCACTTATATGCGTGGCGGTACCTCAAAAGGTACATTCTTTAAACTATCTGATTTACCACAGCGTTGCCAAGTCGCTGGCAAGTCGCGTGATAATTTCCTATTGCGGGTTATCGGTAGCCCTGATCCTTATGGTAAGCAAATCGACGGCTTAGGCAATGGCAGCTCTAGCACCTCAAAAACAGTCATCTTATCTAAGTCTTCTAGATCAGACCACGATGTGAACTACTTGTTTGGACAGGTCAATATCGCCAAACCAATTATTGATTGGGCGGGAAATTGTGGTAATTTAACCGCTGCGGTAGGTGCTTGTGCCATCAATATGGGCTTAGTCGATACTGATAAGATCGCAAATAGTGCGAATACTGGCATTTGCGAAGTACGTATTTGGCAAGAAAATATCGGTAAAACCATTATCGCCTACGTGCCTGTATACAAAGATGAAAATGGTAACGTACAAGTACAAGAAACTGGCGATTTTGAATTAGACGGTGTGACCTTCCCTGCTGCTGAAGTCAAAATCGAATTTATTGATCCCGTTGATTCATCAAGCGATATGTTCCCCACTGGCAACTTGGTCGATGACTTTGATGTATCTGGCTGTGGCTTGGCTAGCGATAGTGTTAAAGCAACTTTTATTAGTGCTGGTATCCCAACCATCTTTATGAAAGCAGAAGATTTGGGCTTTACCGGTACTGAGCTACAAGGCGACATCAATAGTAATAGCGAGCTACTTGCCAAGCTTGAGAAAATCCGTGCCAAAGGCGGCGTTGCGATGGGGCTGTTTAAAGACGTCAGTGAAGCGCAAACCAGTCAACATATTCCTAAAATCGCTTGGGTTGGCACAGCACAGAGCTATACCGCCTCTAGTGGTAAATCTGTTAATGCTGATGAGATTAATTTAGTCGTACGCGCCATGAGTATGGGGCAACTGCATCACGCCATGATGGGCACAGCAGCGGTTGCAATAGCAGCGGCAGCAACGACACAGGGTACATTGGTCAATGAAGCGGCAGGTGGCGGTCAATCTAAAAATCAACTTAGTGAAGTGCGCTTTGGTCATCCATCAGGAACGTTATTAGTAGGCGGAAAAACTGAGCAAGTCGATGGACGCTGGCAGGCTAAAAAAGTATCAATGAGCCGCTCGGCAAGACGTATCATGGTTGGTGAAGTCTTTGTACCAGCAGATGCTTTTAACTAATAATTAAGGTATCAAGGAATGAATAGAGATCTATATAAGCGGCGATTTACCGTAGATGACCCACCTGATTATATTTGCCCTAAGTGTAATATTGGACTTTTACGAATTAAAGAAAATAGCTTTGAAGAATTTGAAGAACTTGATGCAAAAGAAATGCAGAATAAACATGAGCTTGATCAAGACTTGATTGATTATATTTTTCACTGCATTTTTGAATGTAATAACCATAAATGTGCTAGTAAAGTTGTATGTACAGGACGCGGAAACGTGGATTTTGATATAGACGTCGATGAGTTTGGTAGTCAATCACAATATTGGTATAGCGACTATCGACCATTATTTTTCCATCCAAATCTCAAGTTAATCACTATCCCAGAAGATACACCTGCTGATATCGAAAAACTACTCAATCAGTCATTCGAACTATTCTTTACCTCTCCTTCTGCAGCAGCCAACTTAATAAGAATATCTATCGAAGAAGTTCTTACCGATCAAGGTGTAGACCTGTATTCTAAAAAAGATGACAGTAAAAAAATGTCTCTACATAGTAGGATTAAAGAACATCTACCAGATAAATATCAAACTATAAAAGAGCATCTTGAAGCTGTGAAATGGTTAGGTAACGCTGGCAGTCATTCAGATAATGAATTAAGTTTGAACGATACTATGGATGCTTATGAACTGGTTGAGTACATTCTCTTGCAAGTGTATGCGCCTCCTACTGATAATTTAAATACATTGGCACAAGATATCAATCAATCTAGAGGCCCAATAAAAAACAGACGTCTTAGTAATTAATGTAACTTTGTAATAAGGTATTATGCCAACTATTCCTACACTCAACAAACCTCCGCTAGAGAAGAAGCCGCCACTCAAAAAAACGGAGCGGCGCGCTTTGTTATGGGATATCCTCAAAAAGCTTGCCGTTTTTGCCGCGCCATATAAAGTATTAATTATTGCCACTTTGATATTGACCGTGCTGGGTTCGTTTACCGCTCAGGTCAATGCCTTTGTGCTGCGCTATGCCGTTGATACTTTGACCGAAATTTCCACGCTTGCCGAGCCATGGCAGGCAGGCTTGCGTATGCTCGGCATCATTAGTGCGGTACTCTTAACCAAAGAGATCTTGTCGATATTCATCTCGTTTGGGCAACGCTTCTTTGGCGAAAAGATTCGTATCAATCTATCACGTGATTTATCACAAAAAATCATTGAGCGCATCCTCACCTATCGGATGGCATTTTATACCAGTAGCGAAAACGACAGCGGCAAGTTGCAAACGCGTATCGACTATGGTGTCAGTAGCTTAACCAGTTTAGTGCAAAACTTCTTTATCGATATGTTACCGCTATTTGCCAGCGCGATCGTCTCACTCATCATTATGTTTTCGACCAATTTTTGGATAGGCTTGGTCGGTCTTATTATCATCCCGATATATTTCTTCATCAGTCAAAAACAAGCGCGGCGTCTACAAGGATTCCGTCGGCAGATGCGTGGCTATCGAGAAGCCAAAAGTGGCTTGGTTATCTCCTTGATCAACTCCATCAGCGTGGTGAAATCCTTTGTTCGTGAGTCGATAGAAGCAGAAAAACATTTAACCATTCAAAAAGACATGACTGACAATCAGCTGCGTATTCGCAGTATTGGTTTTATTTATGATGCGATAAAAACTTTTATTGAGCAAATTGGCGTGGTGGTAATCATTCTGCTGACATCCTACTTTGTTTTAAAAGGCGAGATGACCATCGGTATGATTTTATTCCATGTCATGCTATTTCAAAACGTCGCCGCCCCTATCCGCCAATTGCATCGTATTTATGATCAGATTAATAACGCCCTGACTTACGCTGAAGGCTTCTTTGATATATTAGAAGATGAAAGCCAAGTTGAAGATATCACGGGCAGAAGTAGTAAAAATTTAAAAGGTCATATTGAGCTGAAAAACGTCGATTTCACATATCCTAATGGCACGCAAGCGCTAAAAGATGTCAGCTTTACTATCAAGCCCAATCGTATTACTGCGCTGGTGGGTTTAAGCGGTGCTGGCAAGAGTACGATTATTAGCTTATTAGTAAAGTTTTATGCGCCAGATAGCGGCACTATATGGCTAGACGGACATAATTTAGCCGACTGCGATACTCATGAATTGCGTCAAAATATCGGTTTAGTACTACAAAGCAATCATATATTTTCGGGGACGATTAGCGAAAATATCCGCTATGGCGATATGAATGCGACTGATGAAGATATTATCATTGCAGCAAAAAAAGCCTCCATTCATGAGCAAATTATTAATTTAGCAGAAGGCTATGAGAGTACAGCAAAGTCATTGTCTGGTGGTCAACAGCAACGTATCGCGCTGGCACGGATGTTTTTAAAAGATCCACCCATTGTGTTTTTGGATGAGCCAACCGCTAGCCTCGATGCCATCGCCAGCCAACAAGTGAAGAAGAGCCTAGATCTCATCAAAAAAGATCGTACCGTGATTATGGTCTCGCATAATATTGCCCAAATTATCGATGCGGATGACTTGGTCGTGATAGAAGATGGTCGCGTGGTTGAAACCGGTACGCATGAAGCGCTATACGAGAAACACGGCAAGTATTTTGAGATATTCAATGCCATGTCGGATAGCTTAAATTTGGATAAAATCAGCCAGACTCTAAATGGTTAGGAATGGTTAATGTGTGCCTAAATCGTTATAATGCCAATCTTTTACCGCCTATTTCCAGAAGCTAGCCCACTATGACTTGTGAATTTTCTATCAAAACCTTTGATGAGCTGACCTCAGTTGATCTCTATCATATTTTAAAAGCCCGATCACAAGTGTTTGTGGTTGAGCAAAACTGCGCCTATCAAGATATGGATGAGGTGGACTTTGATTGCCTCCATCTTATCGCGCATCAAAACGAGGCGTTGGTAGGCTACTGCCGTATCATTCCGCCTGAATTTAATAAATTAAAATCCAATCTATCGGTCGCTGACCCTACGATTAAGACCAATCATACTGCTATGCCTGCCATCGGTAGAGTGCTGGTATTATCAGAGCACAGAGGTGACGGTATAGCACGGCAGATGATGATTCATGCCATTGCGCACTGCCGTAAAAAATATGGTAAAAAGCGCCCGATTATACTCTCTGCACAAGCCTACTTACTCAGCTTCTATGAGTCCTTGGGGTTTGTCCCTGAAGGCGATCATTATCTCGAAGACAACATAGAGCATGTGAAAATGGTTCTATACGTTGCCAAGAAAAACAAAGTACAAAAAGAGCGTACTGAGTCTGCCTCCACAACGAACAAAGTCTTAAGTTTTTTGCTGTTTATCATGGCGGCTTTATTTGTGTTAGGTCTGCTATATTTGATGATTTAAGCGCGCCGCAAGGTTTTAATTTTTAACATAATTCAGTTTGGTTGTTTCATATTGAGTATGCTACTTTTAAATGATGGCTAATTTAAAAAGGTGACCGAGATAATAGGTCAAGGAAGTAGCATACTCAAGGAAGAGGAGACAACCATGTCAAATGATAATTCAGATACAACACATTCAAATAAAAATGATGCAACGGTAGAAAGCAATGTCCGTCCAGAATATGACATTGAGATTCGAAAGATTGCTGATTATGTGCTTAATTATTCGATAGATAACGACTCCCCCAATAGCGCAGATGCTTGGAATACTGCGCGTCATTGCTTGATGGATACGCTTGGTTGTGGTCTACTTGCGCTACGTTTCCCTGAATGTACTAAGCATCTGGGTCCTGATTGTGCCGATCAGCTCACACCTAATGGCGCGCGCGTTCCGGGTACAACCCACAGCCTAGATCCTATCAAAGCCGCCTTTGATATCGGCTGTATGGTGCGCTGGCTCGATTATAATGACACGTGGCTGGCTGCTGAATGGGGACACCCTTCGGACAATTTAGGCGGTATCCTAGCAGTCGCCGATTATATCAGCCAACAAAATGTTAGTCGCAATCATCAGCCATTAACCATGCGTGAGGTGCTTGAGGCTATGATTATGGCGCATGAGATTCAGGGGGTAATTGCACTCGAAAACTCATTCAACCGTGTGGGTCTTGACCATGTGTTTTTAGTTAAATTGGCCTCTACCGCTGTGGTCGCCAAGCTATATAAATTGCCACGTGAGCGTATCATGGCTGCCATCTCGCAGGCGATCGTCGATGGTCAGGCACTGCGCACCTATCGTCATGCACCCAATGCCGGTAGCCGTAAATCTTGGGCGGCAGGCGACGCTACCAGTCGCGCAGTACGCTTGGTTGATATTACCCGTCGCGGTGAAATGGGTATCCCTGGGGCACTCTCTGCACCGCAGTGGGGGTTTTATGATGTATTGTTTAGCCATACCAATAAAGACTTAGCCCTTAAACCTGCAAACGAGCGCCGTTTTACTTTCCAGCGTGAGTTTGGCAGTTACGTGATGGAAAATATCTTATTTAAGTTAAGCTTTCCTGCCGAGTTTCATGCGCAGACTGCTTGTGAGGCAGCGGTGATTTTACATCCACGCATTGATGACAGAATCGACGATATTGAAAAAATTGTCCTGACCACTCATGAATCCGCGATTAGAATCATCTCTAAAGAAGGCACATTGGCCAACCCTGCGGATCGCGATCATTGTTTGCAATATATGGTCGCGGTGCCTCTGCTAACTGGCGATTTAATGGCAGAAAATTATGAAGACGATTATCATGCACAGCACCATCTTTTAATTGATGGTCTACGCCGCAAAATGATCGTAGAAGAAGATGCGGGTTATTCAAAAGATTACCATGACCCAAGCAAGCGCTCGATTGCCAATGCCATTCAGATATTTTTTAAAGATGGTAGCAGTACCGACAAGGTTGTTGTCGAATACCCTATCGGACATAAGCGCCGCCGCAAAGAAGGTATTCCTGTATTAGAAGCCAAGTTTCGTGCCAGTTTAGCAACGCGTTTTATCGACAGTCGCTGTCAGGATATTTTTGCGCTTTGTAGCGATCAAACCTGCTTAGAGCACACTCCTGTACATGAGTTTATGAACTTGTTTATGGCAAATTAAGCATTTGCCTATTTGAAAATTACCTTTATCTTATCAATAACATAGCGCGTGTTATTGTCTTTAATATAATGACAACGACACGCCTTTTTTTATCCATTAATAGCTAGTTTCTAAAAACTACCAAGGTATGGATTCCCCTGCCCAGTCAACAAAACTGCCTGATTGCAACGCCGTCATACGGTTAAGCACTTCTAATAAGCATTCTGCGCTGTAGGCTGGCGAGAACAACTGACCTTCAGCCACATTACCTTGAAAAGGGGCGGATAGTTGCGTATTTACCGTTCCTGGTTGCATGACAACCACGCACACGTCTTTAAGCGAGCGACTCCATTCAATACTCAGGTTTTTCATGCCCATATTGAGTGCCGCTTTACTCATACGATAGCTATACCATCCGCCCAGCTGATTGTCACTGATACTGCCAACGCGCGCGGATATCGTCGCAAAGATTGCGGGCTTGTCATTACTACGCGCAGATTTGGCTAATAGTGGTCTAAAATGCTTGGCAATGAGTAAGCTGGCTAAGGCATTCACTTGCATGTTTTGTAAAAAGAAATCAGTCTCAACTTGACGCAGCGCTTTTTCTGGCTGCTGCGTCGCCGTATGTAATAACCCTGCACAATTGATAATCCAATCAATATGAGTGGTTTGCTGCTGAATAACCTCGGCTGCTTGTTGGATACTCTGTTCGTCGCAGAGGTTCATGGATATCCAATGCAGATTGTCAGCCTCAAAATCAGGTATGTTTCGATGATAAGTGGCAAATATATGGATATCTTGTTTTCCACCATTATCGGTATTCGCATTCTCATCCTTATTGCCACTGGCAGTGCCATCTACTAATTGCTCAATCATCGCTCTACCAATGCCGCCTGTACCACCAACGATTAGATACGTTCTGTTATTCATGATGATTCCTTTTCTGGATTTTCTTTAACAGCGTTTTTTCACCCTCTGTTTTTTTACACTATTGTCATTATCATTTCGTTCATTATTCATTTTGGCTGATTTTTATTGTCTTTACCATGATAAAAATGCTTAATAAATGTTCATTTTTTAACATTTGGCGAAGGCGTGTCCTCATATATACGCTACAATAATCAAGAATTGTCTCCTACATAAACGCCTTTATATGGATGTTATCGCATTATGCTATCACCCCAAGATCAATTGACTGAGTTGGTACGCACGCTTGAGACGCAGCAACATGTCTTTGCCACTGACCCGCTACTTATCACGGAAAAACTACAAGGTGAGGATGGCAAACCCATTCAAAAATTGCACCGCCGAGCCTCACGTATCGATAGTAACGGTGCGCTGGCACGAGTATTGGGCAAAATTGACGGGCGTATCAAAGGCATCATGGTAGTCATGAGCGTGGTGTGGTGTCTCTCGGGATTTTTGGGCTTATTCACCTTACTACAGACCAATGTGGTGAATTTCTTTTATGTATTGGTTTGCTTGCTGGGTTTTCATACTATTATGCTGTTAGGCTGGCTGGTGATGACCCTGATTAATCAAGGCAAGCAGTCTTCGAATTGGTTTGCCAATTTTGTCAGTCCCAGTTATCTGATACGTGGTAAAGACGATGTTACCAAGGCGGCTGTCGACTTGTACGAGCGCCAATTACAGCATAGCGGGATGCGCTGGTATTTGGGGCGATTTAGTCATCAGTTATGGCTGGCAACGTTGACGGGCATGCTGCTAGCGATTATTTTCCTGTTGATTGTGCGTCAGTATAGCTTTAGCTGGGAGTCGACTTTACTATCCGATCAAGCGCTAATTACCTTGACACAGGTACTCGGCTGGTTACCAAGTATGGTGGGATTCGATGTGCCAGACAGCACCGCTATCGTACAGAGTCGCTTGGTGACTGATGCGATGCCATTGACTGTTGCGCGGCAATGGGCAGGCTTATTGGTTGGTAGTTTGCTGATGTACGGTATTGTGCCAAGAGCGATTGCTTGGGCGTTTTGCGCATTGATGTTCCGTCGTAAAAAGATGCGTTTGGACATCAAGCAGCCTTATTATCAAAAGATTTTAAACTTTTGGCAACGTCAGGTGGTAGATGCTGATGACTTTAATGAAGTGCCTGCGCCTATTGCGCCAAAAGCAGCGGTCAGTGCTGGCAAGAAGCTGGTTGCTTTGCTTGAGTATCCAGCAGAGCAGGATAACTGGTGGCTTGCAGGTCTGGATGCCAATATTAATAATAGCGAGATAGAGAATTTCGGTATCGTTGATGATCGTGACGATATGGCACGTTTGAAGACGTATTTAGACAGTCACCCAGTGCAGGTCTTACTTGGTATTCATCATAAAGCCTTACCTGACCGTGGCACATTGCGTAAACTTGATCAAATCGCCCGCCATGCAAAAGATGGGCTCATTGTGCAGCTGCTGAGTGATTCAAGCGCTTTAGAGTTAACCAATCAGGTTGCAGACTATCAAGATGTTCGTTATCAGCAGTGGCAAACCGCACTCTCTGCCCGCAACATTGGTCTAGTGAATACTTGATTGACTAGCCAAACTGGGATTATCAGTTACTTAAGACAGATGGTCAGTAGTAATACCGAAATAGCACACAATTTGTTCTACAATAAAAGCCAATGTATGTTTTGATCATTAATAAATATAAGACGATATTATGAATAATGATAATAAAAAAGATAATTATGAACACAATAAGCCTGCTGGTCTCTTTGCAGATAAGGCTTATGAGGCAACCCCTAATAACGCAAACAGCACTTTAAAATCAGCTGTAACTGAGTCAGTGGAAACTCAAGACAATCAATCTTTATCAACAACGACAAGTATGACAAGGAAAACCATCGCCAGTGGTGAACCGCTAAAATTGGCCGTCGTTGGTCATACCAATACGGGCAAGACATCCATACTGCGTACACTATTGCGTGACGTCTATTTTGGTGAAGTCAAAAACGAAGCCGCAACTACCCGTCATGTAGAGCAAGCCAAATTAACAGACAACCAAACGGGCGAAGTGTTGGTGGTATTGTATGACACACCGGGTTTAGAAGATGCGTCAGGATTGATGGATTGGTTAGAGGACAATACCGCCAGTCGGCGTGATGGCATTGAGCGTTTGCAACAGTTTTTGGCAGCAGACATTGCCCAAGGTGGTGATGCGCTAAATATAAATAGCAATGAGGACTATAGCCAAGAGGCCAAAGTGATTCGGCAGCTGCTGGCAAGTGATATGGTCATTTATGTCGTCGATGCACGTGAGCCGGTACTCGGTAAATATAAAGACGAGTTAGCTATTTTATCTTGGGCAGCGATTCCTGTGATGCCAGTATTTAATTTCACTGACGCTCAGGATGCCAATATAGATGAGTGGCAGACCATGCTGGCAAGACGTAATTTACATATCTCAACGCGCTTTGATTCTGTTGCCTTTGAATTTAACGATGAAATGCGTCTATGGCAAAATTTAGCCACCATGCTCACCCACTCAGAGATGCTTGAGCAATTAATGGCGCGCCGCACTGAAGACTGGGCACAGCTAAATGACGAGGCCAACATTATCATTGCTGATTTTTTAATCAATGTTGCTGCTTTTGTTCGTGAGATTAGTGAAGATGATGACCCAATGCCAGTATTACAGCAAATGCAAGAAGCGGTCAGACAGAGCGAACGGGCGATGCAGAACAACTTGCTCAATTTATATAAATTTTATGACAATGACGTAGCTGCAACGCCGCTTGAGCTAAAAGCCTATCAACAAGATCCGTTTGACCCTGAACTGCTAAAAAGCTATGGCATACGCACCACTTCTGGAGCAGCAGCTGGTGCACTATTAGGCTTAGGGATTGATGCGGCCGCTCTTGGTACAACCTTGGGGTTGGGTGCTGCCATTGGTGGTATCGCAGGTGGGCTGTTATCTAATACCAGTAGTATTGCCGATAGAATCACTGGGGTAAAACGTTTGTATATCGACCCTGCTACCCTAACCTTGCTGGCCACTCGAGCCATAGATTTATTGACAGCATTGCGCCATCGTGGTCATGCTGCAACTGATGCCACGCAATTGCTGTATAAAGGTGAGAAATCCAGTATTGAACAGTCGTTAGATGACGAAAGCGCCACTGTCACACCATGGCCGACACATAAATTGCCCAGTGAGCTAAAAAAAGCTCGTGGTAAACCGCAATGGTCATCGTTCAGTAGTGGTAAGTCTGAACAAGCGCAGCTATTACGCGCAGATATGGCATGGTCGCTTTCAGGTAAGTTGCAGTCACGTAATCGTGAGTAGCCTTGCTTGTTATACATTCAATCAGGGATTGTTTTGATATTATTAGTCCTTGTGATTGTCGCTTGCTTCAGGCTCTACTCTAAACGTAAGCATGAATTGATTAGCTTCAACCATATAAGCTTTATCGCCCTTAATCTCAACTTTTATTTGAGGTTCCTCTGTCTTGGAAAACTCAGTAACTGTATTTCCTATAAGTTCAGCCGCAAATGCCAATGCTTCATCATCTGACAGATCAGGACTTAATATACTAGTTGATGCTCCAGATAAGAACGAAAAGATCAAACCTATACTTGCAGCGTTAGTCGTATTTAAGTCACTGGTATTGATTTGATATTCTAAGCTTTTAAGCTCTCCGTTTTTATCTACAGCTCCCACTAATGTTATGTCAGAAGGATAATTTACAACGAAAGTATCAAGATACTCTTGCTTATTCAAATTCAAGCCAACATCACTCCAAACCGTTTTCTTTAGACCTGCACGTTTGGTGAGTTTGTTAAACTTATTACCGTATTCCTCTGGTGTTATTCCAAGCGTAATACCCACTTCCATTATCTTATTTATCTTAGCTTGTTTATCATTAGTAACTTCAACCGACTGTTCTTTTGTAACAACCTCAGTAGAAGATTCAACTTCTGTACTAGGTTTAGGCTTTGTAACGTTCTGCTCGGTCTTCGCTTCTACTGATTTTCTAGTTACTGCTTGATCTTCATTGCCATCAGTTTTTTTGCATCATCTGATGAAACAAAGAACATTGATATAAATATCAAGATAGATCCTACTGCTGTGATTTTACCTCTGCTTAAACTGGGGTTTTTATCTATAATCAATCGTTTAACAGGGGGTAATAGTAAAATTCCTCCAATTAGCATTAATAATCCAGCGATTAAACTTCCTTCAAGAAATGCCCCTAATGATCCAAATATAAAAGTGACTCCAAAAAACAACGCCCCAACTAATAATAATTTTTGCAAAATAATCTCCCATCCTAATAAGTAAACAAATAAATCCATACTATAGTTAATTTTTATTGTATTTACTTTAAAGTTTTAAAAAGAGAGAGATTACCTATATGGTCATATATCCTATGAATCTAATCCGTTTATTAAAAGAGCGCTTAATGCCTCAATACCACGCACATCGGTTTGCTGTAAATAAATAGAATATAGCGGATACTTGGGAAAGCTTTGCTCAATATCTTGCATTAATTGTTGCTGGCGTTCAGCACGACGCTGCCAAAAATCATCAGACTGAGTTGGTGCTATCAACTGATTAATAACGATGGCGGCTGGCATGAGCTTACTGTCTTCTAACTGAGCTATCGCCCGCTTTGTTTCAGCCAGTGGCAATACGTCAGCCGTCATCACTAATACAATGGCGGTTTGTGTACGGTTATGCAGTAGCAACCCTGCCTGACGAAACAGCTGCTTGCGTTTTTCTAGTACAGATACTGCTTGCTCCCAGCGGTCGGTTTTTTTTGTGGTAAATGGATTAGCTAAGTCATTTTTGTTATTGTGTTGTTCATGACTGCCTAAATGATTTGCCACTGAGCGAAGTTTTGCCTGCCGCCGCTGCTGCGCTAGCAATCCATCCGTCCATGCCCCCATCATTTCAGGCAGCACTAATAAACGCAGTGTATGTCCCGTCGGTGCGGTATCAAAAATAATATGCTCATAGCCGGCATCTGCTGCTGCAACCAAGTGCTGACACATGGATTCGAGCATCGCGGCTTCTTGTGCGCCAGGTGCTGATTTTGATAGCCGTAGATGTTCGCGAATTTTTGGCATCATGTCTGGGTTTGCATAGGAAGTAATGGTGCGTTCAACTTGGGAAAAATGCTCATCGACGATGATATCAGGGTTTAGTTCAATAGCATCTAGACAAGAAGTTACTACTGTTTTTTGGTTTTTGAGCGGGACGTTTAACACATCGCCCAAGCTGTGTGCTGGATCGGTCGAGACAATCAGTGTCTTTTTGCCTTGGTTGGCATAATAGCTGGCAAGTGCGGCGGCAGTGGTGGTTTTACCGACACCGCCCTTGCCACCGATAAATATAATCGGCTGCTTTGCCAGTTGCTCTACCAATGCGGGTAAAGGGTGTAATGCCATACTTGTATCTCATTTTAATGAATTCAAAGGAAACTAGCAGCAACCTACGTGGTCAAAAGGGCATCTATCCATACCCATTCTGGTATGCCATTCATGGAAGTTTTCTAAAAACAAAGGCTGCAACTCTAGCGTATAAAAGCTTGCCGGATTGTCGATACCTAAGCTTTCCGCAAACATGAGTAGCATGAAAAAATCTTCTTCATCACGCGCGGCGCGTGCCATTGTCTGACGATAAGGCGCATGATAAAACTCGTTTAACCCTGCCGCAAATCTTTGCCACCATGGCTCAATATTTTTTATAGGCTTTGTCATATCCGTGTTTTCCATAATCACTCTTCTTTTTCGGATGCTTATTAACTATCATGCCTATATGAGACAAAAAACGCCAGCAATTGCTGCTAGCGTTTTATCTGACATTTCATTAATTATTTAAGAGGGTTTAGAGATTACTTTTGCCTCTGTGTATCGACCATTCTTTACGGAGTACTGATAAACTCTCAAACGTTACTAAGATTGTGGCTATCAAGATAATGATATCCATAATAATAAGTAACCAGTTACCGTCATTGAAAAAGGTTTTTAGCTGAATCAATAACGCAAAAACCGTCATGACCAGTAAGAATGACAATGGCCCCAAGGTATACCACACAGGTCTGCCTTTACGTAACAATATAACGGTAACAATCATCAAGGTTAGTGCAGCCATTAGCTGATTCGTCGTGCCAAATAACGGCCAAATAATCATACCGCCAGCACCATCGATGCCACCAGCACCAAAGGCTAATAATAAACAGCTACCAACGGCAAGCAATGTTGCCACCACACTCTTATTCAGCACGGGCAGTTTATAAATCTCACCAAACTCTTGGAAGATATAGCGTTGCAGACGTACCCCAGTATCCATCGTAGTACCCGCAAACAATGCTGCCATTACCGTCAGCATCGTCTGTGATAAAACCATATCAATACCGACGCCTGCATTCAATATGGTCGCACCGCCATCAATAAAGGCACCAATAGAGCCGTCGCCAAATTTTTGATACACTGCTTGCCAGTCGCCAAGGGTTGCAAAGCCTGCTGTTGCCGCGAGTATCGCACCAAGTGCTAGCATGCCCTCACCCATGGCACCGAAGTAACCAACGAAACGTACATCTTCTTCTTTATCAATCTGCTTAGATGTCGTACCCGTTGCCACCAAACCATGAAAACCTGAGATTGCACCACAAGCAATGGTCACAAACAATAAAGGCACCATAGATGGCGTACCGATTGGCAATGCTGTGTTTATCGCTGGCGCGACAATATTCGGCGTCGCAATAAAGATGGCAGCGTATAACAAAATTAGACCGACAAATAACTGTAAGCCATTGATGTAATCGCGCGGCTGCAAGAGCATCCACACCGGTAATAAAGAAGCGATTGCCGCATAAGCAAACAAGATAATAATCCAAACGGCATTGTCAGGTAAGCCTAAGAATGTCTCAGGCAATACAACAGGGAACATAGGACCAAGGTAGATAAGTCCATATAAAGCCGTGACCCCAATAATTGATACCCAAACCAGATTCATCTTATAGCGATAAATACACTGACCGATGATAAAGGCGACTATCAAAGCCCCCCAAACAGGTAGCACAGCGGACGGGGTTTTTATCATCATATTAGCAATAGCGACACCAAATACCGCATTTACCATGAGTAATAATAAGAAGATAACGATCATCATCAAGCTACGTACACGTGTACCCATGACGGTACCGGCAATCGAGCCAATCGACTGACCTCGATTACGCATACTAGCCCAAATGGCTGACATATCGTGGACACCTGCCATAAAAATCGTGCCCAATACTACCCAAATGATAGCAGGCACCCAGCCCCAAATAACGGCAATGGCAGGACCAATAATCGGCGCTGCTCCTGCGACTGAAGTAAAATGATGTCCCCATAGCACGTATTTATTGGTGGGAATATAATCCACCCCATCTTTCATAGTATGCGCTGGCGTGGGGATACTGTTATCCAATGCCAAGATTTTAGTAGCGATAAATTTTGAGTAAAACAGATAACCGCAAAGCATCGCGGCAACAGCAAACACTAGCACGATTGCACTATTCATCTTATCTCTCCTTAGACAAGTAATAGGTAGCCTTATAAGTTCAAGCTTTTTAATTTAGAATATAAAAAATATGTTAAATTAGTCGGCGACTAGTGACTTAGCGCACCTGTCCAAAGGCTGTTTATAGAAGTACTGTGGTATCATCATCCATTAATAAGGCTTTGCATTCTATCGTTAGCACATGTCACTAGTCAGCATATGGTGAGTCTTTGACTGCAACCCATTTAGATACTAACTGATTTAACGACAAATGTAACGCTGGTTAAACATGAAAAACAACAAATAAAGGAAGCACCATGGCGCATTATTTTGGGTTTGTACCTTCAGATAAATTGAAAGCATTAATCATTGACGCTGAGCAAGTGATTGCCTCAAATGAGGAGGTGGAATACTACCCATATCGTGATGCCCTGACGCATCAAACAGCACGTGATCTAATCGACAATTTGTTGATTGGATTGGTAGATATTATTCCAAACCCTGAACGTCAAGCTTCGATGCGCAAAATTGTTGGCACAGTTGAAAAAGCAACAGATACGCTGCTTAACATCTTACTCGGTAAAGAGAATAACGAAGAAGTAATGCCAAGCTTTCATTTCTTGAGAGATCGGGCGACGTTTATTGATAATGAAGGTGTAAAACGAGTGGGTTTCAAATTATCTGATGCAGATGCGCAAACCATCGAAAAAGGCTTTGCTGCTATCACACCTGAGCAAGTAGATATGAAAGCATTTAAAACAGCGCTTGAAACCATGAATGAAGAGACATTGACTCATTTTATCAGCCGCTATGCTGAAACGCTGAAACTTGGCATGATTAAACGCAAAGCTGTCCCAGTTGCCAAAGCCGCCATTGATAAAGGCATGAGTATGGCCTTAAATAAGTTGCTACCCGACCTACCTGATCGCTCTTTAAATCGTTTAGCAAACTATTACCGCCCTTTCATCGTAGAAAAGCCGGAATAAATGCCAGTATTTGATTAATTTTGCCTCAAAAGACAGATGGTATTGGGCAAATTCACTAAAATTTGCTAAAATAAGCGGCACTTTTTACCGAAGGCGCACCCGATGACCCAAATCAGCAACCAAGAAATTGAAAAAACATTACGCAACTCAGAGTGCCTTATTAGTAGCATCGAAGTAGCCGCTGCTTATGAGCGCCTTGCCGCCCAGCTCAACCTACATTATGCTGGTTTAAACCCAATCGTTATGGTTGTTATGAATGGTGGACTTATTCCAGCTGGTCAACTTCTGACTCATTTGACGTTCTACCATCGCATGCATTATATTCATGCATCACGCTATCGTGATAATGCAGGCACCAATGAGCTAGATTGGAAATTCAAACCTGATGTTAGTATCGAAGGTGAGCATGTATTGCTGATTGACGATATTTTTGATGAAGGTATCACGCTAAAAACAGTTGTCGAAGAATTAAGCAA
Source organism: Psychrobacter sp. NC44 (assembly GCF_904846655.1). Taxonomy (NCBI): domain Bacteria; kingdom Pseudomonadati; phylum Pseudomonadota; class Gammaproteobacteria; order Moraxellales; family Moraxellaceae; genus Psychrobacter; species Psychrobacter sp. NC44. The sequence goes on from NZ_CAJHBN010000019.1 coordinate 26,156, forward strand.
AGAAAAACCTTTATCACTTGAGTGTTGTGTGTTGCTTAATAAAGAGCATGATCGTAAAGTTGAAGATTTTGATGTTGATTTTGTCGGTATCAATGTTGCAGATCGTTATGTCTATGGCTGTGGTATGGATTTCCATGGTTACTTGCGTCATCTGCCTGGCATCTATGCCATCAAAGAAGACAAAGTTTAAGTTCTATATTTGAGTTCAAAAAAAGCATCCGATTTGGATGCTTTTTTATTGCTTAGATTTTGCACTTACTGTTAATTTTGCTACTCATACAAAGCCCGTATGTTTTCTGTAGGCAGTATGTTTGTACCAGTCACCACGAAGAAATAATCGAGTTGCCAATTCTGTGTTTTCTTAGCGGTATTACTGGTTGGCTTATCCCAGCTAGGATACACCCTGATACCCATCTTACCTTTTGTAAAGTGAGACTGAAGAATATGATGTCTAAGCAAGACATTTTTTGGAAAAACAAACTGCCCCAATGTATGGTTGTCTTTAAATGTCGTGATTACTAACAAGTCTGGTGACGAATCATATTGAAAAGGTTGATTAATACCTTTGGAATCCTTTTCCCAAAAGGTAACGAACTGCCCTACTTTAGTAGGTGTTTGTTTAGCTACTCTGAATCTAACTGTTTTGACAGTCAGTCTGTTCATTAATTCAAATGTACCAGCAGCATATTCTAGATTTTGTTGCTCTTCTTTAGTTGAAGCAATAATGAATTGGTTGGGTTTATAAATAATTTCATTAATATACTCTAGCACCGTATCAAAGGTATGCAACTCTAGTCCTCTTTTTATATTTCTGAGCATTTTTCTATTAACGCTGAGAAAACTGTAATGCCAAACCTGTATGGCGCTCAGTAGGTGTTTGAACAGCCTTTTCAAAAGCAGATTTTGTACTATATATGGTTACCTGTTTCTTAGCACGGGTCACCGCCGTATAAATAAGCTCTTTGCTTAGCAATCTAGCATGACTATTATCAAAAGTAATGGCAACGTGCTCAAACTCAGATCCTTGCGATTTATGAATGGTCATCGCATATGCGGTGGCAATCACCTCTTCATTTAGCAGGTTGACGGGAATCCCCTGTGTTTTATTCTCGAAAAAAACTTCTAATCGACTTCTTTCATCCGATGTTTGTAAGCAAAAACCAATGTCACCATTAAATAATCCTAACTCGTAGTTGTTTTGTAAAACCATCACAGGACGGCCATGGAACCATGTGTTTTGACCCAGTGGTAGCTTTAGTTCAGTTAGGTGCCATTGAGTGAGATAGTTATTAATGTAGTGATCGCCCCATTCACCATTATGACCAGCACTTAGAATTCTAAACTCATTAAATGTCTCCATTAATGATGTAATCGTATTTTTTACTGATTCTGGCATGGATTTTTCGATTGGATCTTTTAGGAGTTCTTTTACTTTACTTATATATTTGATATATTTTAGCGACATTTTTGAAATAATTTCCTTATTGCTTAGGCTATTTCTTGTCTTATTATCTTTAAACTCATTTGTTTGCAGCGTATTTACATATTGAAAACTCAAGGCTTCATCTTGCCTTAACAGCTGCCAGATGGCTTGCGTATCTACCTCTGCCTGATTAATTTGGGAGGCAAGTTTGCCAATACCTGATTCTGCACTAAACCTGCGGCTTTCGGTTAATTCTGCATGAATGGGTTGTAACAGTGGGATATGGCACAAGTCAGCCAATACTGCTCCTGCATCGACTGCTGCTAGTTGGTTCGCATCGCCTAGCAATATAAGCCTTGCACCTGGTTTCACTGCACTTACGAGATAATTAGCCAACTCGACCCCGAGCATCGACGCCTCGTCAACGATGATAATATCTTCGCCAAGTGGATTGTTAGTATCGTAGCGCGGTCTACCCGTCCGACCAATACCTAACAAACGATGGATTGTCTTAGCTTCTTGTAACTGTAGATCAATATCTGCTGCATCGAGAGCAGCTTGTAAAGATTCCTGCATGCGCTGGGCGGCCTTACCAGTTGGTGCTGCCAATGCCAGACTGGCACTATCTGTACTGAATCTAATATTTCCAGCCCTGTATCCCCCACTCTCTGTCGCTTGTTGCAGCGCAATGACTAACTGAGCCACGGTATAGGTTTTACCTGTACCTGGACCACCAGTAATAATACTAAATGCATTATTATTAGTCACATTAATAGCTGCTATCTGCTGATCGTTTAAATTTTTGGGTATTGATATATTTAGAGGGATTATCTGTTGATTTAAAATAGTATTAATGTGCTGTGCTAAGTTAAATTCTGCTTGCCATGCACGATGTAGCCAAAAAATTATTAATACTGCTGAACCTTCTGTTTTTCGACTGTCAACCTGTTTGTAAATAATAGGTTGATTTTTTTTGCTTAGGCTATTTAATTTATCGTTATTATTAATGCTACTATTAACCTCAGCTAACAAATTGTGTTCGTTAACTAGGCGCATAAAAAAACTTAAGTCCGTATTTTTCAATAAGTGATATAGTGTAGCAATCATGTCAAAACGCTTGGTTAGTACCTCTTTTTCGTGGTTGCTAAGCGCCAATTGCATCCACAGCTGATCTCTCTTATCAAATAGCGTGTCTAGCAATACGAATAGCGACCTTTCAGTTATAGAGTCATCTTCTGATTGCGTATTTAGTTTGCTATCTATCAGCGCAAAGATTGGCATTGCTAGCATCTCTAATAACTGTTGCTGCCAAGCATATAGCGTAACTGCCTCATCATTGATTTGACCTTGCAATGCTTCCTCATGCTCAGAGGACTCAATGGTCAATACAGTATGCCCCTCTTCCAAGTGAGTCGCTAACATAACGAATAGAGCGGTGAATAAATTACTTTCTTCTGTTTTATCGACTTGCTTACTATCAGTATTAGCTTTTGCATCCGTTGCCTTATACGCTAAATACGTTTGCTCGCGGCGTAGCAATATATAATCACTGATGTTACTAGCCCAGCTTTGTTGTAGCCCAATTACTGCCTTGCTCTCTTTTTTATTATTACTCATAGTATGCTTGTCTCTATGTTGAAATAGTTAATCGATATCATGTTTTTTAGCATTTAATCATTACTTATAACCTACTAGTTGGGCATGCCAAACAACGCATCTAGAGCCTTAATGAACTCAATTGGAATATCCCACGTCACTAATCCATAGCGGTCGTTGTGCATTGAGTGGCTATTATCAGCCTCTTTAACATCTTGTGATAGATCATCAGCTGCTTGAGAGTTGGGATCATACACACCTCGTAAAAAAACATACTCCACAGCGCCTAAATACTTATCTTCATTGCCTGCATAATCATGTATTCTCATTGAAAGGAATCGATGTAACGCTACTTGATAAATCGCTGCTTGTAGCCAGTACCCTGCCTTGGACATTGCTTGCTTAAGTGTATCTTCATTATAATCGCTTAGGCTATTTCCTAGAAAGTTGCTTTTATAATCGACAACGTAATACTTGCCAGCATGTTCGTACACTAAGTCAATTTCGCCGCGTAAATAACGATACAAATGCGCTTTGTTTTGCGGAATAAGAGTGACGTGTTTGTCCATCTCATTAGGGAGATATTGTTGGAAGAGTTTAGTGATATCCTGTACTTTAAATTTCTCTGACAACCCCATATTGAACTCTAACTCAGAAAACCGCTGACCTGCATTAAGAGAGTTTAATGGTTGATTGGAGGCCAATAGCGGCGCATGTAGCACCTCTTCAATCCAATTGATTAGTGCCTCATGCTTGGTAGCATCTATTGAAGCAAGATCAAGTGAACTAGTATTGAATGAACCGTCATCGCCTTGCTCTTGCTTCTTCGCTTGTGATCGACGGCCTTGCTGCTCAGCGCTACTATAAACTAGAGGCAGTTGATAGCTGCTGATCGCTCTATCAATAACCTGAGACCACTGCGCTTTATTGTTGAAATCAATTTTTTCAAATATCTCATGCAAGAACGTACCCGCATTAGCACCTTTCACAAAGGTAAAGCGGACATCATCCTCTGATTTGAGGCTTAGTTCACTGTCTTGTTCGAGAGACTCTTTGCTATTAAGTGAATGGAGATCTGAAACTGAAGACTCTGTCATATCGATGTCTATCGCATCATCAATACGCTCATCCATTATCGCCATTGTTTGTGTAGATTCATCGAGCTGACGTGCCAAAGCGGTAAAGCTGGTCTTAGCCCAACCATAAAAATAATTGGTTTTCATAACCTCTGCAAAAGGCGCATACTCAATAGTCTCTGTGGCAGGCTTATGAGCACTTGACTTGGTAAGAGCGAGCTGAACATTGTCATTTACGCCTGCTGATTTAGTATCGTTGCTTGCGTAATTCTTGTCGTAGAACTCATTGACCTTATGCCCTCTGAGCATGCCTATCGTACCTTTGAGTCTATCAGGCAACTCAAATTTCGCTTCTGGTGATTCAAACCAATAAAACACCGGCTTTAACTCAAATCCTGTTTTATTGTTAGGATCTCGCAGCACGACATAAAGCTGCTCACTGGCACGAGTAAATGCCACATAACCAAGCCGTCGCAGCTCATCGAAATCTTCCCGCGTTTCGATATTGGTGTAATAGTCCTCTGTAGTCGCTGAGCCTTTTAAGGATGAGAAGCGGCGCTGGTTTCCCGTTGATTCACTATCTATCGAATGATAAACTTCTGTCGACTTATGCACTAGCGCTGAAGGCGCTTGTTGGGCATTGTACAAGTACAACCCGTAGTCTTCCTTATTCCCAGACTTCCTACTGGCATCACCCATTCCCAATACATAGACAATGGGGAACTCAAGTCCTTTGGACTTATGAATGGTCATCAACTGTACGCCAGATTCTGTAGGCAGTGGATATTGCTTAGCCCAATCACTGTTAGGGGCAGCATCTATATTTTGTCTAAACCAAGCCAATAGTTCATGCTCACCCATACCTAGGCCATACTGCGCCAAGATATCCATCACATGACGCAAATCCATGATATGACGATCGCCTTCTGGACGAGCCGCTAGCGCTTGCCAAACGCCTTGTGGCTGTATGGGATTTTTATCTAACAAGTAATGCAATGCCGACAAGATGCCAAAGTGCTGCCAACGTTGTGCGCCTTCTTTTAGATAAGTAATAAAGTCTTGATAGCTCTTTTTATTATCAGTAGCCTCATTAACTGAGGTATCCTTAGAATTAGAGTTGTGTGAATGGGAGCTCGTTGTACTACTGCCCTCAGTAATGCCTGACTCATGATCCGTCATCATGGCTTTGATGTTTTTAATACTCAGTCCATATAGATGACTGGTCAACACCCGATTAATCATGTCATGACGATACGGATATAGCATGGCACTCAGCAGCGCCGCCACATCTTCTGCCATGATGGTTTCAAAGATACTGACATCACTGGTAGTTAAGGTCGGTACATTAAGCTTAACCAACTCATCCTCAACCCGCTTTAAGTCTTTTTTGGTACGTGCCAGCACGCCGATATCACTGGGCTGGATAGGCTTGCCTTTTAAGGTCTGATCACTACTAAGCAAAGTCGCAATATGACGCGCCGTGATTTCATGCTCATCGTACTCAAGCTCTTTGTCTTTATCATAAGGTAAGTGTAAGACGCTCACTGGCTGGGCAGAGAGCACCTCAGTCACTAAGGTAGTGCTGTGAGCGTCTGGTTCATTAAACCAAGACAGCTGATTTTCTGGTTTTGCCGCTTTGATATGCTGGTAATAAATACCTGCGCCTAATTGAGCTAACTTATTCTCACCAGTGGTTGCATCAGCCATGCCGAACCAACAGTTTAGGGCATTAATCACACCAGCATTTGAGCGTCGGTTAATATCGAGCGTCCAAAGCGTGCTTTTATCAAATTGAGCTTTCATGTAGTTATAGTTAGCCACATCGCCACCACGAAACCCATAAATAGCCTGCTTAGGGTCACCAACCAATAGCAGGAACTCATGGCTGGCTTTTTTAGTAGCTGACTGTTTATCATTATCAGCAACCTTGCCCTTTTTCTTTGGCAAATAAATGCTTTCAATCATAATGGCTTGTGCGCCATTGATATCTTGCGACTCATCAATCAACGCCACAGGATAGTGGTGACGGATATAACGTGCCAGCTTCTCTCCTTGACGACCAGTTAATGCTTGGTTTAAACGCACCATTTGCAGGCTAAAGGTAGTCTCACCACGCTCTTCCAAAATAATTGGTAGCCTGTCACGTACCGCCAGCACGATATGACGATTAAGATTGGCTAAAACAGTCACTATGTATTCATCGAGCTTTTTGCTTTCTTCAATATAGCGTTTAAAGTCACGAACGACCTGCGACTCATTAAATATCAGATTAACTCTTTCGCCATCTTTTGGTTTATAGAATTGTTTGCCTACGTCATCAGTTTTCTGAAAAGCTTGTATTAACTTTCCTGTATAAGTTTTTGCGTCTGATATAAATTTGTAAGCGGCTGGACCAAAATCTTTTAATGCTTGAATGATTTTCGGCCAAGAGTCTCTATTATTTTGTAGCTGTCCTTTGGGAACGTCATAGTACTCGCCGTCAGGTTTAAAAAAGATATCAAGCTCATCGCTGCGCCCAATGATAGTATTTATAAGCCGCTCATAGCCCTCAAACGAAAAGTCATTTACTACAATCTCATCAATCGGCGCAGAGATAAAATTAAGCGATCGAGTCACATATTTTTTATGATCACTCACGGCAGTCAGCTTACCTTGCTGATCCATTAGCGCGTAAAGTTTAGGCTGCTCATAATACAAACGGCTCTGAAATTGACGTAGCTCATCATGAACAATGCTGTCAGTCACCTGTTCAATACTGCTGTCTTCAATAATCCCCATGCCCTGCTGGTGACCCGTCTCGCTGCTGTACTCCGTCAACCATTTTTGCGCCAAGCTATCGAGCGTACCCACAAACAGTTTATCCAACGTGGTTAAAACCAGTGCGGTACGCCTGATAGCTTCCGTCATTGGATAGCTGTACACGTGATCCAGCAAATAACCGACGAGATGCAGGTTAATGGGATCTTGCATGATGCCATCTAAGCGCACATATTTAGCCTGTGCTACCAACCAGTCTTCACGGTCTTTTTTTGCTTGTACACGCTTTGTGGCAGCAGCTTGCTTATCAGTAGCAAGGTCTTGGTTTAACTCATCAGCGCCTATCTCAGTATTTAAATCCGTACTTGATTGTTTGCCCTCTTGTTTATCCTTATCGCTTTCAGGCATCACCTGCAATATATTGGGATACAAAGCCTCCTTATTACTGATGTCAGCACTTAAACTGTTGACCCACTGCAATAATTGATAAAAATCCACCAAACGATCATGAATACGCTGACGCATCTCAGCGGCAGCGGCTCGCGTAAAGGTAGTAGCAATAATTTGCTCTGGCGCACGTCGTGCTTCAATTAGCAGGCGCAATACAATGCCTGTTAGCGTCCAAGTTTTACCAGTACCAGCAGACGCTTCAATCAGGTGCTTGCCCGTTAGGTCAACATCAACTGCTGGTATCACATCAGCCTTACGCTCACTCATAGGATCTGAGTGAGGCGCATCTGAGTGCTCATCGAATAAATGTGGCTGTGTAGAAAGTTCAATGATATTGGTTAGATCAGTCAAGTCTGTCATATGGGCGCATACTTTTAATTATTATTTATTAAAACAAGATAGCAAAAATTAATTAGAGGCTGTTCTAGATAATGGGCTAGCCATCTAAGTCAATTAACGCAGTAAACATCGGCTCGTACAATGGTCGCGCCAAGGTGGTCAACGCGTCTGACAAAGCCTTAAATCCATCTTGATCACGTAGTACATATTGCCAAATGGCATGCTGAGAGCAAGTATCATATACTGTGTCTGTATGATAGCCAGACCGTAACCAATCTGAAAAGTCTGCTCGTTTTAGCCAATAACTGCCGCCTTCACTATCTTCAGATTTTGAACACTGATCAAGGTAATTGAGTGCATATTCTGGTAATAACGTGATAGGTACTAGACCTGTTAACTTACCAAAAACAGCCCATTTTATCAGCTCAATCACAGCATCTTCATACACAATGGGGCTTAGCTTAAATGCGATTACTTTGTCATATTTTTTGATTTGCGAGCTAGGCTTATTAAAGCGCCAAATACTCACGCCATCATTTAATACCACTTGCTCAGCAGTGGTACGTCTGACCACTTGCCAATACAAATGTGATAACCAAAATTTGAGTAAATGCCTAGGACTGGCAGAATTGGGCAATATGTTTAACCACTGCTTAGGTGATTGCTGAGCATAAGGCATGCCCGCCTGAATATGAGAGTGGCTATCATGCGCATCTATCGGCACTGCTGTTGGTAATGATACTGGTGCTAATATGGGTACTGAGCCTTTTATTTTAATGGCTTTAGGCAACAACTTGAGCAGCGTTTCTACCTCTTCGATATCTGCTTGGCTTTTTGACTCGTTATTAATACTATTTAGCAAGTTTGCCAGCTCTATCTGGACAGGATGCTCGGCGGTTGGCGTTAGTAGCTGCAAACCTGTCGTACCCTCTGCTCCATCTTCATTAGGTACAATATTTTCGCCAAAACCATTAGCTATTAACTGCTCTTTAAATTCCAAACATTGCTGTTGCAGTTTTTGTTGTTGATTGGGTAATGTAGTTTGGCGAGCGACACCAGCGGGCATAATTTTTTGATACATCAGGATTGGAGTGGAACTTTCAGCAGTTGTATCACCGCCATTGGCCTTACTCTCATCGGCGACCAATTGCTTAATCAAATGATCTTTGATTTGATAGGTAGTCAAACTGTCTAAAAATAATGGCTCTTGATGTGATAGTGCTTCTTCACCTTGCACCACATGCACCTTCTGAGACCGTAAGAACGCTTTGGCAGGATGGCGTACTTGGTAAGCCAGCACCCCTTCAATGTCTATCTCTCCAATATCAAACACAGTATCAGATAAATTCTGGATGAGCGCCTCTGTCATGCTACTACCATTGCTAGTATCAACTACCGTATCTAGCGCTAGCATATCAGCCAATGCAGACAAGGTTTGATTGTCTACTTGACCTAATTGTCCCAAGCCTTGACCTAGCACCTGAGCAATTGACTCATACTGTGCTCTTGTGGGTAGGCCAACCAGTTGCATAGGCTTACTAGCCACTCGCCCTTTCAATGTATCAAACACCGCTTGCCAAAGCGGCGCAGGTGGAAACTGTTTTTTCTGAGCCAGCTTGGTTTTACGCATCGCTGTATTTAATAAAGCATCCAGTTCATCAATCATATCAACAGGGCTTGCATCCTGAGCATTGATATTAACGTTGGCATTAGCATTGCCATCAATATCAGTAGACGCTTGCTCAAAAATATCAGCGCCTTCAGTTTCGGTCTCAAACAGACTCTCATGGAAAGGCAGAGCAGGATGCTCAGTCACTAACCACTGCTTAATCAATTTAGGCAAATAGCGCTTGAGACTCTCGGTAGTGGGATCAATATTCTCAGGCAATGTATCCAGCGAATTCACCTGCCACTGCACCTCACCTTGCAAAAACTGTAGCAATTCGCTTACTGGGTTGGCTGGCAGGTGCTCGTGGGTATCCGTCAGGCTTTGACCGTTGTAGAACATCCAACAAGCACTGCGCGCGCATAACAGCGCATCTAAAAATGCGCCATTATCATCGTCCTCACTGACTCTGTCACCACGACGTGAGTTAGTCGCTTTCATCAAATCATAGCGGTTATCACGGTCACGCCCAGGGAACTCTGAGAGATCCATGTTGAGCATGACCACCAACTCAAAAGGAACGTTTCTTAAGGCACCAAACTTACCAAAGGTAATCACCCCAGTCGGCTCCGCACTGACTTGCTGACTCTCAAGCTCGTTTTCGATACTGTCTAACATAAAGCTTAATTTAAGCGGTAGTTGCTCTACACCTGCTAGCCTCTGCTCTACTTCTCTGTTGGCGCTATCGCCACTGGAGTACTGTCTGTAGTGACGATTGGCTCGTAGACTTGACTTAAAGCCATTCATCGCATTGTAGATGGCTCGCATGGTACGTGTTTGATCCACATCACCAAAGTAACGATGAATCACTTGTCTCTCAATCTGATCGAGCCAGTCTTCCGCTTTCATTTTTTTTGTATGGTCATCCCTTCGTGCGACCAAACCGGTATAAATGCGGCAAAGCGCTTCAACAATCAACGCATCATTTAGGCTCACTTGTGGTAACGGTAAGGTCATTTCTGGTAAGGCAGTGCTTGGCCATTCATCTTCATTTAGAGCATATAAGCAATCACTCAACTCAGCCTCTGGCATGACCAGACCTAGCGTCAATCTGTCTAACGCTTGCGCAAAGCTAAAGCGATAGTCATAGTCATTACTATCTAACGTTTGCTTAAGATGCAGCTCGTCAAAACCACGAATAAAGCCTGCCTCTACCAACAAATCACAGCCACGGCTCATTTGCTCATGAGTCAGTCCAAAGCTTTCAAACAAGGGCGGCAACATCAACCAGTCTAAGACTTCAGCTGCTTCAAAACGAGCGCTATGACTACCCAATAGTTTGTAAAAACCGATAATGGCTTCCCATAACTGGCGAATATCGGCATCAACAACACCTGTCACTTTAGCAGGCAAAGTCAAACCGTCTTGACCCTTACCATTGACGAAGATAGAACCAATCAGCGCATGATGGCGCTCGACATCGGGTAGCAGCACAACAATGTCAGATATATGACGTTTCTTTTCACCAAGCTTGATAGGTTCATTTAACCAGCGACCAATCATAATACGCAACACTTCAAGCTGGCGCTGCAAACTATGACACGAATGAATGCTTAGGCTATTATCTTGGGAAGAAATTGCCCAAAAACGGTCTATCTCAAAACGCTTATTCTCTAACGCTTCATCTTCATACCAAGCTGTCTCTTGTTTATCCTCATCAAAACTTGACTCTATTTGCTGGCTTACCGCTTGCGAGACTGTAGCAGCCGTTGCTTGCTGAGTCGATTGCTCATCAAGCATTAACACATCGTTCTGTAAACGCTTTAACAAACTTGGACTATTCTGAGCGCTACTAGCATCATAGATATACTCAGCAGCAACCCCATTATTAGAACCAATGCTCAGCGTATCATCAAAATTATCTTGCCATTCAACCAGTGCATCGTCGTACTGCTCATTACCCGACAAGTTGGCAAGCATGGCAAAAGCATCGCGCGACTGCTTGCCTAAACGTGATAGCAAACTGTGACCATAATCACGCAAAAACACGCTTTCAGGGTTAATAATCTGTTGGCGCTGTAACCATGATTTATCGACGATATCGGCCCAAAACAGCTTTGACGGATTATAATGTAATAGCGTGATATTCATGTACTTCGATAAGCGCTGTAAAAAATCAAGCTCGGTCTGTGGCAACTGTTGAATGGTAAAAATGCGCAGTACTTTGGGCAACTGAGCACGCTCATTCGCCTTATTATCTTTCAAAGCCGACCAGAAGACATCTTCAAGTGCCACACGGTGTAGATGAACGTCAGCAAACAAATGCGACCACAAAAATCGTTGCGCCGCCTCTAACTCAACATAATGCTCCACCAGCCATTCAGGCGTGCCGCGCGCATATTTATCAAAACGCAGTGACAGTGCATCTTTATCTGCTATCAACTCATCTACATTTAGCGGTTTGTTATACGACCATAACGCCAACCAATCCTCACGGTGAGTCAAATAGCGGTTAAACACTCTTGCCAAATCGCTTGCCAGCTGCCAAATACGGGCATCTTGTTGCGCCTTATCCTGTTGTAAGCTGTCTTGTTGAGCACTTGCCTGTGGGTCATCAATCAAAGATGCCAATAGCGGATTGACTGGGTGTTTCTCATCTGCAACAATCGACTCTTGATAGTAAGTCAAATACCCAAACAATCGCCACTGCATGACCGTTGGTGACAACACCGCCACTTCTGGCACATTTAGGGTTGCCGCTTCAGGGTCATTCTCTAACAAATACGCGTTATGGCGGGTTAACACATCCTGCATGAGCGTCCACTGATACTGACCCCAAAACTTAGTACGTACCAAGGTACTAATCCCAGCACGACTGGCAATGGTTTTGTCCAACCAATCGCCCAATACCATTGACGGCACAATAACAATAAAAGGCTCAAAAACAGGCTGATCCTTAGACTGATATTGCACAAGCAGTTGATCAACAAGGTTTTCGGTGCGGTGCGATTGAATAATGGTAAACATAGAGGATAGTCTGATTGAAGTTATAATATGAGTGATAGTGTGATGTAGACGGTCGTGAATGCCTGAAATGGAATAACATTTGCGTTAACTCTCTAATGCATATTGATGGCTGCTAAGGAATACCACGAAGGATACTCACCAATCTATGTTTCGCGGTCGTTACTACAATGTATTTCTGCTAGCATGGCTGTCATAAACACGATGCAAATGACAACAACGATTAACTATCATTGCATCATCAGTGATTATTTATAACAATCATAAAATAGGCTGCTGATTAGTGTGCCATCGATAGCTATCGTTTACTAGTATATGTGCCACTATTATAATATCTTACGACAGATAGTGTCGCATTGATAAGTCTCATATTTACGAATAGAGAAGTCAGTGCTGTTGTCAGATTAATTGCTGTAATTTTTATGTCCATAACCCTTTTTTAACGGAATAACTTAATACTATGCCCTTGCGTCCCATTGATGCCATTTTCGTTCATCCTAAACGACGTTTATATGTTGTATACTATCGCGGTGAATTATGGCAATTGCCACGTATGAAAATTGACGACAGATCGTGGCAAAACAGACAGCCCTATACTGATGATAGTCGCTCGCTTTATTTGAGCATCCATCAAGCCATTAATGACCCCATACTTGCACAAAAACTGCGAACATTGAATCTGCCTGTCGCAGTGCGTGGGAGCACGCTGCCACGCTTTGAAGCATGGTGGGAAGCCCATGGTTTTGAATGGCTTAAAGACAAGCTTACGATGGGCGAATCGCCATTGGCTGCGCACCAAATAAAAGCCATTGACAATGATGTTACCTCCCCCTCAAACGATCAACCTGTGCTATCCAATCAAAATAGTACAATTAGTCATAAGAATACTAGCGAGAAAAAACTTTTACCTGATTCAGAAACCGATGTTTTTGCAGATATGCTTGCGGACTTAGCAGATGAAGTGTTACACCAACAGCTTTAAAAATAATACGTTATACACCGCATTTTATGTAAACTTGACACAAACCCATTAAGAGAAGAGCAGTAACATATGAGAGACTACAAGCTGCTACTGGCTGGGCTAATTTTACTGCTGCTGATAATCTTTATTGCAATCTTTACGTGGTTATGGAGCAATAACCGTAAAAATATAGACCCCCTACCGATCATGGCAAATGCAAATGAGCCGTCAGCCGCCACTCAAGACGAGGTAAACACCCTCACCGACAGTACTCTGTATATAAAGGCTGAAGAGGATTTACAAGCACCCTTGGACGATATCATCGTTAGCTTCGAATCTCGTTATCCTCATGTGCAGGTTGTGCCAAGTTATGTACCCGCCAGCGACCTCTTAACCTTATCAAACGCCAATCCTAGCGATAATGAACGCTCAGAATTAGGCGCTGATATAGACATGATCATCGCTAACGACAGCCTATCTGCAGACCGTCTGACACCATTACAAGCAGAGCTAAAAACGTCTCAAGGTAAGATAAACCAAGACAAAGAAAATATCAGCAATACTGATGATAAAAAAGTAGATACTGCTGAGACTGGTGCCATTGAGACTGACAATGCGGAGGCACGTACCCTAAATTCTTTCAGCTATGCATTGAGAGACAAGCAAGCGCTTGAAGGGGTTATTTTGACAGAGAATACTGCTGCTATTAACTTTCGTAATTTTTTACTTTCGAGTACCGGACAAGATATATTAGAAAAGTACGATTATTATAATATCGAAGGTTATAAAAACAGTGTAAATGACTTGTTTAATCCAACATCACGTGCACAAAAAGCAGCAAATACCAACACTGTGAATGTCGCTGACGCCTTGAGTAATGGCAAGTAATGATAAAATCTTTATATTTTGTTGATTGCTTTTATGAGCGATTTTTCCTACAATGTTATTCCAAAATGCGCCTATAGCTCAACAGGATAGAGCAGTTGCCTCCTAAGCGATCGATCGGGGTTCGAGTCCCTGTAGGCGCACTATCAAACATTGTCAAAAGTAATCAAAAGACCTCACAACCTACCAGTTGCGGGGTTTTTTAATGTATTAGCATATCGCATCATAACATTGCATAACTTACGATGCATTGTCATACAGCATACCTTCAACACACAAAAAAGCCTTTCACGCTTTATATTTCATAGCTTGAAAGGCTTTATCAATCGCATGCTTTTATCTAAGTGAGCGTTTTAATATTGGAGTTCACCTAAAGCCGCTCTTACTCTAGGTTCAACATCGATTTTGCCACGGCTTCTGCCACTTTAATACCATCAATCCCTGCTGATAATATGCCGCCTGCGTAGCCAGCACCTTCGCCTGCAGGGAATAAGCCTTTGGTGTTAATGCTTTGAAATTCTTTATTGCGTTTAATGCTGATGGGTGACGATGTTCTGGTTTCTACGCCAGTGAGTAACCCATCATCAGATGAAAATCCTTGGATTTTTTTATTAAATGCTGGAATGGCTTCACGTATGGCATCTACGGCAAAGTCTGGCAGTGCCTTGCTTAAGTCGGTTAAGGTAATGCCTGGTGTGTAAGAGGGTTTTACATCGCCTAATTCTGAGTCTGGTTTACCTTTTAAGAAATCGCCAATCGTTTGCGCTGGTGCACTGTAATCTTTGCCGCCTAATTCAAACGCTAAGGTTTCTAGCTGTCTTTGTAAGTCGATACCAGCAAGAGGATGGTTTGGGTAATCTCGCTCTGGGTCAATGCCTACAACAATAGCACTGTTGGCGTTACGCTCGTTTCTTGAATATTGGCTCATGCCATTAGTGACAACACGACCTTCTTCTGATGCGGCGGCAACCACGGTTCCGCCTGGACACATACAGAAGCTATAGACAGAACGACCATTTTTACAATGATGAACCAGTTTGTAATCCGCAGCGCCAAGTATCTCGTTTCCAGCATTGTCACCAAAGCGTGCTTGGTCTATGGTTGACTGTTTATGTTCAATCCTAAAACCAATCGAGAAAGGTTTTGCTTCAACATACACGCCTTTATCATGGATCATTTGGAAGGTATCACGGGCGCTATGACCAACAGCAAGAACAACATGGTTGGTTTTTAAGGTTTCGCCAGTATTAAGGGTCACGCCAGTTACTTTTGAGTCAGTGATGTGCAAGTCGTCTACGCGAGTCGCAAAACGGACTTCACCACCAAGCGCTATAATCTCGGCACGCATTTTTTCTACCATAGTGACTAACTTATAAGTACCTATGTGCGGTTTACTGACAAATAAAATCTCATCTGGTGCGCCAGCTTTTACAAATTCAGTCATGACTTTACGGCCATAATGATTGGGATCTTTCACTTGGCTATATAATTTACCGTCAGAGAAGGTACCTGCTCCGCCTTCACCGAATTGTACGTTAGATTCTGTGTTTAATTTACGCTGACGCCAAAAGCCAAAGGTGTCTTTGGTGCGTTGTCTGACTTCATTACCACGTTCAATGATAATAGGTTTAAAACCCATTTGAGCCAGGGTAAGTGCTGCTAATAAACCACAAGGTCCAAAACCAATAACAACAGGACGCTCAGTTAAATCTTTTGGTGCTTCACCTACATATTTATAACTGGTGTCTGGTGTTGCCTTAACATGGTTGTCTGACTCAAACTGAACCAGTAAATCATTGGTCAAATTCGAATCGGTCAGTGTGATGTCTAGCGTATAAATTAATTGGATATTTCTTTTATTACGAGCATCATAACCACGTTTAAACATCACAAATGACGCCATTTGCTCAGCAGAAATTTTAAGTTTTGTCGTTATAGCAGTCGTTAGATCTTCAGGTACATGATTTAATGGCAATTTAATTTCAGTTAAACGTATCATTGGTTACTCATAAACTAGTGTAGAAAACAGTCTCGCATTTTACTGGTACTGATACAAATAAGCGAATAAATATTTTACTTACGCAGGGTAAATTTATGGTTTCTTCAGCATAGATCAGCACCCTATTATAAAAACTAAATGTCAGACTTCATCCCAAGCTAGCTACCAAGCGTAATGGCTAACGTGCTTTAGCTAAAAAAACTTATCTTTAGTTGCGTTAATATCATTTAGTACGTTTGCTTCTTAATTTCCTTCTGTTCACACTTTCTGAACTCAAAAAAACATCGCTTCTGATATCGTCATATTTTATACCGCTTTAGCATTTCTTAACCAGACATAAATGGTGCATAGAAAATCATAAAAACCATCATGGTGCGAAAAAAGTGCAATATCTCCTAAAAAGACCGATATTGGTGCATTTGTCTAGTATTTTATATTGGCATAGATATTGAAGTATTAATAGCAGTTAGGAATGGCTCGTTCACTCGGCCTACCAGGCTGCTACTTTATCTTTCTGGAGAAATATATGTCTTTATTGCCAACGCTTATCACTGCTACTCCTATCAGTACAAATTATCGTATCGACTCAAAATTGACATCACGTTTGTCTCTGCTAGCAGTAGCCGTTGTCGGCAGCTTAAGTCTTATAGGTTGTCAAAAACCTGCGGAAACCAGTGCAGAAACCAATTCTACAGCCACAAAAACCGAAACGGCCGAGATCGCTACTACCCCTGTGGCAGATGGTGACACCATCAAAGTTGGTATCTTGCATTCTTTATCTGGGACGATGGCCATCTCTGAAACATCATTAAAAGATACTGCGCTCATGACCATTGATGAAATTAATGCCAATGGCGGTGTGTTGGGTAAGCAGCTAGAGCCAATCGTCGTAGATCCCGCTTCTGATTGGCCGTTATTCGCTGAAAAAGCACGTCAGCTGTTAACTCAAGACAAAGTGGATGTGATATTTGGTGGTTGGACGTCGGTATCACGTAAGTCCGTGCTGCCTGTCGTTGAAGAGTTAAATGGCCTCATGTTCTACCCTGTTCAGTACGAGGGTCAAGAGCAGTCAGAAAATATCTTCTACACTGGTGCTGCACCTAACCAACAAGCCATTCCTGCCGTTGAATACTTAATGAGTCCAGAGGGTGGTAGTGCAGAACGCTTTGTCTTACTTGGGACCGATTATGTCTATCCTCGGACTACTAACCAGATACTGCGTGCTTTTTTAAAGTCTAAAGGAGTCGCTGAAACAGACATCATGGAAGAGTACACCCCTTTCGGTTTTAGCAACTATCAGACCATCGTTGGTAATATTAAAAGCTTCTCTACCGGTAAAAAGACGGCGGTTATCTCTACCATTAATGGGGATTCAAACGTACCCTTTTATCGCGAGCTTGCCAACCAAGGCATTAAAGCATCTGATATTCCAGTCATGGCATTCTCAGTAGGAGAAGAAGAGCTTCGCGGTATCGATACCAGCTTATTGCAGGGGCATTTGGCATCATGGAACTACTTTATGTCGGTTAAAAATCCTGTCAACAGCGACTTCACTAAAAAATATAAGAAATATGCGCTGGATCATAAGCTACCCAATGCTGACAAGGTCGTGACCAATGATCCTATGGAAGCCACCTACGTGGGTATCAATATGTGGAAACAAGCAGTCGAAAAAGCTGGTACGACTAATGTCGATAAAGTGCGTATTAGTATGGGAGGTCAGACTTTTGACGCGCCATCAGGGTACACGCTGAAAATGGATGAGGAAAACCATCATTTATGGAAGCCTGTCATGATCGGTCAAATCCGTGCCGATGGTCAGTTCGATGTAATCAGCAAAACGCCAACAGTCATTCGTGCTGAGCCATGGAGTCAGTACATCCCTAAATAAGTTTATGGTCACCCAAGCCTCAGTCCATAATCCTTAGCCCCTTAATGGTATCAATACCAGCAACCCTTTAACCTCTACTGATAAAACAGTTTTTAGTAGAGGTTAAAGGAGTGTTGACTGCAAAAAAGGAACCATCATGTCACATTACTCTTCCTATTATAAAAGTGACGCGCAAGCCAATTATTTTAACAAAACTTTTATCATCGCCTTACTATCTTTACTCCTTCTCATTGCTATCACATCGCCTGCTCATGCTCACGAGACATCAGCAGTACACAGCCATGGCGAGAAACTATCGACTAATACTGTGGCAGCGACATCCAATGCTGTAAGTGAAGAGACCTTACTTGCTCAAGACGACACCTTGCTTGCTCAAAACAAGCAGTCTCTAACAACATCAGCTGATCTTGCGATAAGTAAAGGGGATGCTATCGAACAGTTCGTTGCTGCTGACTTCACCATTCGCCAAACCATGCTCAACCAGTGGCCGGGGTCAGTTGAGAGTTTGGATACTTTAGTTGAGCTGATAAAAAACGATGAGCTGTACCAAGGTAATGGTGGGCAAACCTACCTACTTAACAGCGAAGATGAGCTATTTACTTATCCTGCTAAGCAGCTGACCACCGAGTGGCCTAGTGACTTGGCGCAAGTGACTTTGACCAATACGCTACGCTCAGCCTTAGTATTTGGACAAGCCAAGGTTAAGCTTGAGTCAAACGATCCTACGCAACGTGTGCAGGCAGTTGCCATCTTAGCGGACAATATCGAACAGCTAGATCCAGTACTTATAAGTACTGCTGCCGCTAATGAGCAAGACGACGATGTCAAAACGGCGCTGAGTATTTTACAAGCAAGAATTGATTTTAGAGATGGCGACGTCACCAAGCAAATTGCCGCGCTTACCGTGCTTGCTGATAGCGATAGCCCACAAGTATTAGTGGATGTTAAAAAAGCATTGGCGGCAGATGATATCGATCCTGTGCTCAAATCTGCGCTGTTAGACGCTGAGGATAGTATTGAGCAGCGCATTACCATCAGTACTTGGATAGGTCATCTATTCACGGGGCTTAGTACGGCAAGCATCTTACTACTCGCAGCATTAGGGCTGGCCATTACTTTTGGGCTACTGGGTGTCATCAATATGGCTCATGGTGAGCTCATTATGATTGGTGCTTACGCCACTTATATGGTGCAAAATCTCTTTCAAGCGTATTTTCCTAGTATGACTGGATGGTATCTGGTTGCTGCTATACCCGTCGCTTTTTTAGTTAGTGCCATTATTGGCATGGTTATCGAACGAATCATTATTCGCCCGCTTTATGGTCGTGAGCTTGAAACCTTACTGGCAACCTTCGGTGTCAGTCTGATTCTCATGCAGTTGGTTCGGATGATATTTGGCGCACAAAACGTCGAAGTCAGCAATGTCGACTGGTTGAGCGGTGCATATCAAGTATCCTCGAGCCTTGTGCTCCCCTTCAATCGTATCGCTATTATCGGCTTTACCATCATCATTCTTATGCTATTGGTGTACTTACTGAACAAGACTCGCTTTGGGCTATTTGTGCGCGCTGTGACTCAAAACCGGCAAATGGCACGTGCAGTTGGTATCTCCTCTGCTCGCATCGACATGTTGGCATTCGGCCTTGGTTCAGGGTTGGCCGGTCTCGCTGGCTGCGCTCTAGCACAAGTGGGTAACGTCGGACCCGACTTAGGTCAAACTTATATTATTGATGCGTTCTTAGTCGTCGTGGTTGGCGGTGTTGGGCAAGTATGGGGCGCGGTATTGGCATCTTTAGGTCTTGGTGTCAGTGGTACGGTGCTTGAGATTGGCATTGGTGCTGTGATGGCTAAGATTGTGTTACTGGTTCTTGTGATTTTGTTTATTCAAAAACGTCCACAAGGTTTATTCGCCCTCAAAGGCCGTTTTGTGGATTAAGGAGAACCTCATGCGTTTGACTCAATTATTATCTGATTCCCCACGTAATGCTATTTTGATTGGTTTGTGTTTTTTAGTGCTACTGATATTGCCTTGGCTCCATTTGTTACCTGAAACCTCTAGTTTTCACCTGTCTGCTTATTGGATAACTTTGATTGGTAAAATAATGGCGCTCGCCATGGTAGCACTGGCTTTAGACTTGGTCTGGGGCTATGCCGGCATTCTAAGCTTAGGTCATGGTCTTTATTTTGCGCTAGGAGGTTATGCTTTTGGTATGTACTTGACGCGTGAAACTGCTGGCACGGGCTTGCCAGATTTTATGCGTTTTTTGAGTTGGACCGAATTGCCGTGGTACTGGGCAGGCACTCAACATTTCTGGTGGGCGATGGCTTTAGTGGTGCTAGTTCCCGGTCTGGTCGCTTTTATCTTTGGCTATTTTGCTTTTCGCTCAAAAATCAAAGGGGTTTATTTTTCGATTATCACCCAAGCCATGACCTATGCTGCCGCCTTATTATTCTTCCGTAACGAAACAGGCTTCGGTGGTAACAATGGCTTCACAGGTTTTACCACGCTATTAGGCTATGACATCACCGCCTCTTCAACGAGGGCTGTGCTGTGTTTTACGACTGCTTTGGCGCTGCTACTGTCCTATCTTGGACTACGCTATCTGATGAGCCAGCCTTATGGGCGTGTGCTTGGTGCCATCCGTGATAGTGAAAATCGCTTGCAATATCTAGGCTATCGCACGCTTTGGTACAAGCTTTCAGCTTGGGTATTGTCTGCAATGATAGCTGGTATCGCTGGTGCTCTATATGTACCGCAAGTTGGTATCATTAACCCAGGCGAGATGAACCCCGTCAACTCTATCGAGATGGCAGTATGGGTGGCTGCTGGAGGCAGAGGTTCATTAATCGGTGCCATTGTAGGCGCTGGTACAGTCAATGTGATTAAAACCTATTTTACCGTCGCCTACCCAGAGTTCTGGTTGCTTATCCTAGGTGGATTATTTGTAGTGGTTACTATATTTCTCCCTAACGGCATCATTGGTGTACTCGATCGTTTTAAGAAGGAAAAAGAATAATGTCAATAATATGTAATAATGCTGCTTCCCAAAAAACAGCTAACGATGCGCTTATTAAAAATGTAAATAATCCTAGTATTAATAAGCCAATGGGAAGTTTTGACAATACAAATAACATAACGATTGCAGAAACCACGCCTACCCGACCAGTCACTAGTTTGGCTGAAGATTATGGAGATAGCGGTGGCTTGCCGCATCCTGTTCCCAAATCAGGTCCAGATATGAGACATGGGATTGCGCTATATTTAGAAGGCATTAGCGTATGGTTTGACTCATTCCGTGCACTCAATGATTTGTCTTTATATATTGAGGCGGGCGAGCTACGCTGCATCATTGGTCCTAATGGTGCAGGCAAGACGACTTTAATGGATGTTATTACGGGTAAAACGCGCCCGACCACAGGCAGCGCATTTTTCGGTCAAGTACATAATTTAGCCAAACTATCTACCGAAGAAATAGCGGAAGCAGGCATTGGCCGTAAGTTTCAAAAACCCACCGTATTTGAGAAATTTACCGTACTTGATAACTTAATGCTGGCTGCACCAAAGGACAAACGGGTATCAAAAAGCTGGTTTACTAAAATTGACGCAGAAATCCAAGATACTCTTGACTCAACGCTTGATCAAATACGCCTAAAAGAGCTGATTAACAAGCCAGCAGGATTATTGTCTCATGGTCAAAAACAGTGGCTAGAGATTGGAATGTTACTGATGCAAAGACCAAAACTTATCTTACTTGATGAACCAGTAGCAGGCATGACCGATGCCGAAACGGAACATACTGCTGAGTTATGTCTACGCCTTAAAAAGAATCACACCTTAATCGTAGTTGAACATGACATGACTTTCATTGATGCCATAAGTGAAAAAGTAACGGTCTTAGCAAATGGCGCTATTTTGGCTGAAGGCACGTTGAGTGAAGTACAGAATAATGAGGCCGTTATTGAGACCTATTTGGGTCGGTAATAAGCTCAGGTCGATAACAAATAGTAACACTTAGAAATAGACCTAAAAAATAGAGGTGCTTATATGTTAGAAATCAATGCCATAAATCAATATTATGGTGGCAGTCACATTTTACGTGATATCACCCTCGCCGCCCCTGTAGGAGAATGTAGCGTGGTACTGGGTCGTAATGGCGTCGGTAAAACCACCTTGCTTAAATGCTTGATGGGCATCCTACCAATAAAATCAGGTGAAATTTTATTAGACGGTAAGGACATTAGTCAGATGACGCCTGAGCAGCGTGTACGCGCAGGACTCGCTTATGTGCCGCAAGGACGCGATATATTTTCTACTTTGACCGTTGAAGAAAACATTCTGATTGGCATGGCGAAATTCTCTCAACGAAAAGCAAGTAAAGTACCCAAACACTTATATGATATATTTCCAGTGCTGGACGAAATGAAGCATCGCCGCGGTGGCGATCTATCTGGCGGTCAGCAGCAGCAACTTGCTATTGCTCGTGCGCTTGCATCAGAGCCTCGAGTACTAGTACTTGATGAGCCGACTGAAGGAATCCAACCGTCCATTATTAAAGACATTGGTAGAGTCATTCGTAGTCTTGCTAATAAAGGCGATATGGCAATTGTTTTAGTCGAGCAGTTTTATGAGTTTGCAGAAGAGCTTGCCGATAACTATACCGTGCTTTCTAGAGGACAAGTCGTAGCTCAGGGGGCAGGAGTTGACATGGCAAAAAACAATATTCAAGAGTTGGTGGCAATCTAAAAGAACACTTTCTAAAAGGACACTTTCTAAAAAGGAACACAATTTTGACTTGGCAATCCTCACTACAGCTCCATTTCGACTGCGCCTCTACTGCTGCAAAAACTCGGCTGTGTCATCGTGCCCATACTGGCGCACTCATGGTGCAGCGCGCGCTGTATCCTGAGCCTGATAGTACTGATAACAGCCAAGCAGGGATTTGCCATATTTATGTGTTGTATCCTCCTGCTGGCATTGCTGATGATGACCGCTTAACATTGGAGTTTAACCTACACTCTAATAGCCATGCGGTGATTACTACTCCTGGAGCCGGAAAATGGTACGGGCAACGCCAATCATTACGATCCTCTAGACCCAGCGACTCATCAAGGTTTAACAACGGTACTCAATCGGCAAACAGCAACACTTCTAACGACTGTTTTAATGATGTTGTCAGCGCAGAACAGCATATCGACGCACGTCTCGATGACCACGCCATTCTTGAATGGCTACCACAAGAAAGCATCTATTACGATCATTCTGTCTCTACTGCCAATAATCGCTTTTATTTGGCTAAGACGGCAAGTTTATTGACTTGGGATATTTGTGTGTTCGGACGTCAAGCATATCAAGAGACTTTTGCTAATGGTCATTATACCAACCGCTTAGAGATATGGCGTGAGAGTGATTTATTGGTCAGTGAGTGCACCTCCCAGCAAGCCAATACGCGCTGGTTTACCTCACCATTAGGACTGAACAATCAACATGTGCATGGCTCTTTTTGGGCAATACCTAGCACAGAGGTCATTGCACCTGAGTTACAGAATAATCCGCTCAAGCTTGGCCAATATTTAGATGCCACTATTACCGAGATACGCCATCTCATTGATACGCAGTCACTACCTATTCACTGTACTCACAATTTTCAAGGTATTAATTGCCGTTATTTAGGGGCAGATGTGCGCGCTTGCTTTGAGGCTTTTTACCAAATTCGCGAGCTTGTCAGGTCTAAATGGTACGCGCTTGAGCCTCATCGACCAAGGATTTGGGACACTTAATATCATGTGCTCCCACTTAATCTCATCCTTGAACAAGGCTTAATCAAACTAGAGTGACTCTACTTATCCTATTTACTTGATAAAGATTAAAAACGAATCATAGTCTTCAAAAGACAATAATTATTAAGGAAGTTTTATGCAGTTAAATCCTACCGAAAAAGATAAGCTCTTACTATTTACCGCAGGCATGGTGGCGGAACGTCGTAAAAACCGCGGCGTCAAGCTCAATTATCCTGAGTCTATCGCTTATATCAGCATGTTACTGATGGAAGGCGCGCGTGATGGCAAAACCGTGGCGCAACTGATGAGTGAAGGAGCCACTTATCTCTCTGCCGATGACGTCATGGAAGGCATTGCAGAGATGATACATGATGTCCAAGTTGAAGCGACTTTCCCCGATGGCACTAAGCTAGTGACAGTGCATAACCCCATCGTATAGCTTGTTTGCTATGAAGCTGTATAAAACGATATTGAACTAGAGCCATTGCCATAAGACGATTAAGGATAATAAAAATGACGATAAAAGCAGGCGAATATAATATTAAAGCAGGCGATATGGCTTTGAATGCTGGTCGATATGTTCAAACCATAACGGTAATCAATACCGGCGACCGCCCTATTCAAATCGGTTCTCACTATCACTTCTATGAAGTCAATGCAGCACTGAGCTTTGATCGAGAGTCGACGCTTGGCTATCGACTCAATATCTTATCTGGTACTGCGGTACGCTTTGAGCCGGGCCAAGCGCGCGAAGTTGAGCTAGTCGCTATCGCCGGTAAGCGACACATTTATGGTTTTTCAGGCAAGGTTATGGGCGTTGTAGACCCTAAAACCTCTCAAAATACCTCAAAAAAACGCATTGACCGACGTATCTATGCCGAGCATTTTGGCCCTACCACAGGGGATAAAGTACGCTTAGCCGATACGAATTTATGGCTTGAGGTTGAGTATGATTTGACCAGTCATATTGATCACCAGCGTGATATTGATAGCATCAGCATTGGTGAAGAGGTTAAATTTGGTGGCGGCAAGGTAATCCGCGATGGTATGGGTCAATCACAGCTAATAGGTGAGCAAGTTGCCGATACTATTATTACCAATGCTTTGATTGTGGACTACAGCGGTATCTATAAGGCAGATGTCGCTATTAAGGGCGGTCGCATTAGCGGTATCGGTAAAGCCGGTAACCCTGATATTCAGCCTAACGTGACGTTACCTATTGGCGCTGCTACCGAAATTATCGCAGGAGAAGGTAAAATATTAACTGCTGGCGGGATCGATAGCCATATTCACTTCATTGCACCGCAGCAGTGTGAGACGGCATTAATGTCTGGTGTAACCACAATGTTAGGCGGTGGTACGGGACCTGCTGAAGGTACTCTTGCCACCACTTGTACTCCTGGTGCTTATCATATTCACAGCATGCTAAAAGCCACTGATGCTATTCCGATGAATATCGGATTCTTAGGTAAAGGCAATGTTAGTCTACCTGCCCCCATTGTAGAGCAGATTGAAGCGGGTGCTATCGGGCTTAAGCTTCATGAAGACTGGGGCTCCACGCCCAAAGCCATTGATAACTGCCTTAGCGTGGCTGAAGAATATGATGTGCAAGTGGCGATTCATACTGATACGTTAAATGAAAGCGGCTATTTAGATAGCACTCTAGGCGCGTTTAAAGACCGCTGTATTCACACCTTCCATACCGAAGGCGCTGGCGGCGGTCATGCCCCAGATATCTTAAAAGCTATTGGCGAAACCAACGTTTTACCCTCATCAACCAATCCAACGCGCCCTTTTACTATTAATACCATTGACGAGCATCTCGACATGCTCATGGTTTGTCACCACTTGAGCCCAGCCATTGCTGAAGATGTCGCTTTTGCAGAAAGCCGTATTCGTAAAGAAACCATTGCCGCCGAAGATATTTTACAAGACATGGGTGCCATCTCCATGATGAGTAGTGATTCGCAAGCGATGGGACGCGTGGGAGAAGTCATTATTCGCACGTGGCAAACAGCTGATAAAATGAAAGCCCAACGCGGTCATCTGGCTCCTGATCAATCAGCTAAAACTGAGCAAGCATTAGAAAATATCATGCTAAGTCCCACTGACTCTGATAGCAGCAATGATAATTTTCGTATCAAACGCTACCTCGCAAAATACACCATCAATCCTGCCATCACTCATGGCATTAGTGACGAAGTGGGATCCATTGAAGTAGATAAATGGGCGGATTTAATTTTATGGTCGCCTGCATTTTTTGGCGTAAAGCCCGACCTTATCATTAAAGGCGGCTTGATTGCGGCAGCGTCCATGGGCGACCTCAATGCTTCCATTTCAACCCCGCAGCCTGTGCACTATCGCAGCATGTTTGGCAGCTTGCCCAAAACAGTGGCGCAGACTTGCATCACCTTTATGTCAAGTGCGGCTATTGATAAGGGGGTTGCTAGACAACTAGGGTTAGAAAAGGTCATTAAAGCGGTACACAACATTCGTAAGGTACGTAAACAAGACATGAAGTTTAATAGCTACTGTCCTAAGATGGAGGTCAACCCGGAAACCTATGAAGTGTACGCCGATGGTGAGCTGCTGACCTGTGAGCCTGCCGACTATCTACCGATGGCACAGCGCTATTTTCTATTCTAGCTGCTTTTTATTGTCGTGCTGACAATCCACCATCAGCTGTCAACCATCTACTTTAACGGACTATAAACATAATTATGAACATTTATACGCAACGTCTTGATCTATCAACCCTTAGCGCTGAACAACAAGCAGTTATTGATAGGCAAAAACAGGCAGAAAACTTTTTATATTTAGATTTCGATACCCGTCAGCGTAGCCGTTTTAAAGCAGAAACTCAGCATCAAGAATCCATTGGTGTTGATTTGCCACGTACGGAAACCATTAAGAATGGCAGTGTTTTAGCAGACTATCAAGGCAACTTGATACAAATAATAGCTGCCAAGCAGGGATTAATCGAAGTGACTGCCGATAATGATTTTGACCTTATGAAGGGCGCTTACCATTTAGGCAACCGCCATGTGCCTTTAATGCTGACACCTAATGCACTCTACTTTGAGCCTGACCATGTTTTAGAAGCGATGTTACATCAACTTGGCCTACATACCCAAGCCGTACAAGCGCCATTTGAGCCAGAAACGGGTGCGTATAAAGGTGAGCACGGCGGACATTCTCACTCTCATAGCCACAATCGTGATCATAGTCATAGCCATGCACATAGTGATAACCATCAGCATAATCACTCTGACGCTCACAGCCATAGCCATGAGCATAATCATGACTAATCACGCCACACACTCACAGCAGACTACCCGTACCGCACAAGGTATAAATGATCTGAATAATACAGAGGTAACTGGACGTTTGCTCATGCTGGCGTCAAGCAACCTACCTATTGGCAGTTATACCTACTCGCAAGGCATAGAGCCTGCTATCGAGTCAGGGCTTATTCATGATGAAAGCAGTAGCATGGATTTTATGAGTGATTATTTGGAACTGGCATTGTGTCGTTATGAGCTACCGCTACTGGCTCTGATGATAGAGGCACTTATGATTAATGATGTGGCGCTGACTGATGCTTTAGGTGCCGATTACCACGCTAGCCGCGAAACCAAAGAATTCGTCTATGAGTCAAGTCAATTGGCACTGTCTTTATCCGCATGGTTAGATAATGTTCTTGAGCTCAATGTGCCTGATAGCTTACTCGTTCATGGTTTTTTGCCACTGTTTGCCCATATCAGCTCGCACTGGCAACTTAAGCCTGTACAAGCCATGACCACCTATGCCTTTGGTCAAATTGAAAACATGGTGCTGGCTGCGGTCAAAACCGTACCGCTTGGACAAATGGCAGGACAGCGCATCATTTGGCAGCTGCAACAGTTATTAAGTCAGCAAATACAGCCACTGGCTGCTAATGTCCAGCAAAAATTTTCGCACGCTCAACATATGGCGTTAATGACTGATCGCTCTGATATAACAACATTTAAGCTAAATCTTCTCTATCAACAGCTACATATGTCCGCCAACCTACCAAATTTAGCCATACTATCTTGTCAGCATGAAAGGCAATACAGCCGCCTATTTCGCTCTTAATCGCTAATAAACACAACTCTCATCAAGGAACTTTATCTATGGCACTAACACCCAAAGTCGAAAACAAAAATTTAGAAACGACGCTCTCTCCGCTACGTTTAGGCATTGGTGGCCCTGTAGGCTCAGGAAAAACGGCATTGACGCTGAGACTATGTCAACGCCTGCGGGATGACATCAATATGGCAGTGGTGACTAATGATATTTATACCAAAGAAGACTCTGAATTTTTAACCCGCAATGAGGCGATGCCAGCTGAGCGCATTCGCGGTGTTGAAACCGGTGGCTGCCCGCATACTGCCATTCGTGAAGATGCCTCAATTAACTTATCTGCCATCGCCGAATTACAGCAGCAATTTGCAGGTCTTGAGCTTATTATCATCGAGTCTGGTGGTGATAATTTGGCAGCAACTTTTAGCCCTGAATTGTCCGACTTGACACTATATGTCATTGACGTGTCTGCAGGCGATAAAATTCCTCGTAAAGGCGGCCCTGGTATCATGAAATCGGACTTGCTCATTATCAATAAAACCGACCTTGCCCCTTTCGTAGGCGCGTCACTTGAGGTGATGGCACGTGATGCCAAAAAAATGCGGGGCGATAAGCCTGTGGTCTTTAGCAACATGAAAACGGGTGAAGGCGTTGATGACATTGTTGCTTTTATCTTAGATAAAGGCATGTTAAGTGTGGCGTAGAATGCCTTAGGTGATGGCATCAATAAGTGCTCTACAAACCGCTGATGGATCAGTGGATTATCAGTCAGTTTTTATATCGATTTGTTTATTTATTAAGGATTTATCATGACAACAGACACAGCCAAAACGATGACACGCAAAAACCTCTTCCAAAAAACCACCATGATCAGTGGCTTAGCACTGTTATCATTACTACCAACACTCGCATTTGCTCACCCTGGGCATGAGTTGATGGCAGCAGATGGCTCATTTAGCCTTTCAATATTGTCTGGTATCATGCACCCTTTGACTGGGTTCGACCATCTGATGTTAGCGCTTGGCATGGGGATGCTATTTACTCAAATGCACAGCTTTAAAAAAGGCTTTGTAGCACTATTAATTGGTCTAGTAACAGGATTTGTACTGAGTTTAAGTGTGAGCTTGAATAGCGTGTTTATTGAATATGGCATTCTACTCTCTATCGTACTACTGACCATGGCACTTATGAGCCGCTACTTTAATGTGGCATTGAATCAAAACCACGAGATGTCCGTCAAAACCGTGTATAAATCCTTAGTCATTGGCTTTGGTGCGCTTGCTATGTTCCACGGTGCAGCTCATGCAATCGAAGTGCCTGCAAACAGTAATACCGCTGGCTTCTTTACGGGTATGATTATTGCCATGCTAGGTCTATATACTATCGGCAAAGGATTTGCCACTTATCTAAACACTCACCTGCAAGACAGTTTGATTATTCAACGTGTTATAGCTGTTGTCGGTTTATGCGGTGTGCTGTTAGGGTAACTTTGTTAATTTATACACAGAGTTATTGAACACGGTAGTAAGTTGAAGTGTAATGCACGCAGGTGACATTATATAAATTGCCTTGTGACATTGCCTTATGACCCTAAGCTTATGGCAGCGCTTAAAGAAATAAGGCAGCTCAAGCGACCGCTTAGCTCGCGGCAGGATTGGCATTCAAAAAGGTTTGGGCTATAAGAAGTTTTAGATAATAAGTAAAAATGGTCATCAGAGAAAAAGGACAAGTTAATGTCCTTTTTCTGGCTTTTGGTTTACTTAATGCTTACCAGCTAAAGCCCATACCCATGCCACCAGAGTTCTCATCTTTCGTGAAAGCACCACCGAGACTAAAGCTGGTATTGGGATTAATGACACGCTGATACCCCAATGAGACCGCTTGCTCGGAGCCCTGAAAACCTGCGCCCACGCCTATACGGTTCTTACCTTGTAGACCTGACGTGCTGGTTGCCATGTTTAACATCGCAGCACTCATCGCACCTTGACGATCAAAACGATCATCAATTTCCTTAAAGCGCTGTCCATTGTCTTGCAGATAATTGTGAATAGAGTCATTTAGAGCATTAAATTTAGTATCAGTATAGGTGTTCGAGGTTTCGATAGCGCTTGTTTTTGCGTCTTGTAACTGACTGACATTGACTGCGTCATTATTAGCGGTACCATTAGCAACATTGATAATCTGACGCTGGTTAATATCCGAACCAACCGACACTGTGTTTTCACGGCTAGAGCTAGAGTCATTACCGAGTACCACGGCGTTTTTTGCCGTAGTATTGATATTATTGCCGAGCACAAAAGTATTGTCGCCAGACACGGTATTATTATTGCCCATACTATAGCTGTTATTGCCACTGACCGTACTTGGATCGCCAATCGCACCTGAATGATTTCCAGTCACTTTATTACCAGTGCCAATGCTGATAGCTTGCTCACCGATTGCTTGGGCTCCATCTCCCATTGCAATAGATTGCTTGCCCTGCGCCGCCGCATTAGTGCCTAAAGCCATTGCGTTGTCTCCACTAGCAATCGCTTCTGCAGACGTACCACCATTGATGCTTAGGTATTTATGCTGTGCAGCAATGTCCTGTTTAACGCTCAATACCTGATCATTCGTATAACTTTGTGACAATGCCAGAGTCTCTGTTGCTTTGCCATCGGTGTAACCTTTGGATGCGGTTAAAGTCTCGGTTGCTTTTCCGTCGGTATAACCTTTTGATGCGGTTAAGGTTTCAGTTGCTTTTTCGTCGGTATAACCTTT